>JAILQZ010000002.1 GCA_024698685.1 bacterium | reverse complement strand
TGACGGCAACATGACCGTCCAGATCAAGCCCGGAACCGACGCAGCTCTCGCGCTCGCAGTCGTCAACATCATGATCCAGGAGGGCACCTACGACCACGAGTTCGTGGACTACTGGTGCTATGGATTCGAAGAGCTCAAGGCCCGCGCCGCGGAGTACACCGTGGAGAAGGTCTCCGAGATCACCTGGGTTCCCGAAGAGGAGATCCTCGAGTTCGCGCACATCCTCGGCGATCCTGCGAACCGCCCGGCATCCATCGCTTGGGGTCTCGCAGTCGACCAGAACTCCAATGGCGTTCAGGTTGCGCAGCTCCTCATCATCATCCAGGCACTCATGGGCGTCATCGACGTTCCTGGCGGCCTGACGATCGGCCCGACCAAGTCGATGCTCGGCAGCTGGCGTATGGACGGCATCGAGGAGCTTGCGGCCAATGGCCTTTGGGACAAGCGCATCGGCTCCCACAAGTGGCTCGGCCTTGCCGCCGGCATGGCCACCACCTCCCCGGACGAGACGCTCGTCACTGCGGAGACCGGAGAGCCCTACGAGCTCCACATGGCATGGTTCAACTCGACCAACTTCCTCGCTCCGACCTGCTCGGCGCAGCCTCAGCGTTGGTACAAGGCTCTGCTCAAGATGGACTTCAACGTCGTTCAGGATCTCTTCATGACCCCGACCGCGATGGGTCTCGCAGACCTCTTCCTCCCGCTGCCCACGTTCGCGGAGCACGATGGAATCGTCCTTCCGCACTATGGCCGCAACACCGTCTTCATGGGCGCCATGAACGAGGCATTCCGCGTTGGAGACACCCGCTCCGACATCGAGGTCCTCATCGAGCTCGGCAAGAGGCTCAACCCCAAGGCCTGGCAGTTCGATGACGTCGAGGACTTCTTCACCAAGCAGTGCGAGGAGCTCGGCTTCACGTTCGACGAGCTCAGGCACATGGGCCTCTATCAGCCTGGCTACACCTACAGGAAGTACGAGAAGGGCCTGCTGCGCGCAGACGGACAGCTCGGATTCAACACCCCCACCGGCCGCATCGAGTTCTCCTCGACGCTCTACCCGATGTGGGGAGAGGACGCGCTCCCGTTCTACGAGGAGCCCAGGTTCTCCCAGGTTTCGCAGCCTTCGATGGCCGAAGAGTATCCGCTGATGATGACCACCGGCTCTCGTAAGTACACCTCGTTCCACAGCGAGCATCGCCAGGTCGACATCCTTCGCCGCATCGACAAGTGGCCGGTCGTCGAGGTCCATCCCGAGACCGCCAAGAAGTACGGCCTCCAGGACGGAGACTGGGCGGAGATCTCGAACATGTTCGGACGCGCCAAGGCCAAGGTCGTCGTCACCCCGGTCGTCGACCCGCGCATCGTCAACGCGACGCACGGCTGGTGGTTCCCCGAGCAGGACGGCGAGGCTCCGAACCTGTTCGGCGTCTGGAAGTCCAACGTCAACACCATGATTCCGAACCTCTGCATCGGCAAGCTCGGATTCGGCGCCCCCTACAAGGGCATCATGTGCAAGATCGAGAAGTCCACGAGTGTTGAAGACTAACGGAAGGGAGGAATGACAATGTCGTACGAGAACTATGGCATGCTGATTGATTACAAGTATTGCTCTGGTTGCCATTCCTGCGAGGTAGCCTGCAAGGAACTCAAGGGTTTCGGCGAGGATGAGCACGGCATCAAGCTCTTGGAGAAGGGTCCGTTCAAGCTTGGCGGAACCGGACACAAGGGTGAGGATTGGGACTGGGACTACATCCCCGTACCAACCGACCGCTGCGACCTTTGCGCAGATCGTATGGATAGGGGCGAGAAGCCGATGTGCGTCAAGAGCTGCTTGGCTGCATGCATGAAGGTCGGCCCGATCGAGGAGCTCGCGAAGGACATGCTCACCATGGGCAAGAAGGTCATGATCTACAAGCATCTCTAATGACCTTCAACTGGAGCTTTGAAGCCGAGAGGCTCAGGCTCCGCAAGCAGAGCGCTTGCATCGATTAGACTAGGGGCCTGCGGCAGTCAACTGCTGCAGGTCCCTTGCGTCGAAAGGGGAGCGATTGAACCCGCGTTGCGGACAAACCGATGCTTGGAAGACTTCGCCTGCGGACTTTGGCAAGGCATACGTCGCAAAGCCCGGCGAAAGCCAGCAGGCCTACGAAGCGCAGGAGCACGGCGAAGCCAAGAATCTCTTCGAGCCAATGCCCGAAGGAGCGAAGCTATGCGGTAGCTGCACGGGCTACGGCAGCTGCGGCAACAAGAAGTACTACATGGGTCCCGATGGCAAGGTCGTTGGGATATGCAACAATCCCTATAGGAAGTGAGAGAGGCGCTGGAGCGATTCAGCGCCTCCGATGCGATTCCCAGGCTTTAACGGCTAGCAGATGTGGAGCGCCGCGGAGAACGCGGCGTTCGTCGCATCTCCGATCTTCAGCGCCTCCATCGCGTCTCCGACGATGCGCACCTCGGTCTCGGGTGCGCAGTGGACGAAGCTCTCCGCGAGCGCCCGGCGCGGTTTCATTCCCATCGCGAGTATCACGGTATCGCCTTCGAAGCGAACTGCCTCGCCGCTTTCGACGCTCTCGCATTCGATGCCGCCCTTGACGATTCTGCTCAGCTTCATGTTGAAGCTGAAGCTCGCTCCACCATCGATGCAGAGCTCGCGCAGCAGGTTGTTGTTGATTCCGCCGAATCCGCTGCATAGCGCGTCGTTGTTCGGGGCCATCTCGACGATCGTCACCTCGTGGCCGGCGCGGAGCAGGGTCAGCGCGGTCTCCATTCCGACGGTGCCCGCGCCCACGATAAGGGCCCTCTTGCCAACTTCGACATCACCCAGTTCGACGTCTCCACCCCAGACGACCTCGGGCGAGCCAGGCTTTCCAGCGCCGTCGAAGCTCGGGAGGATGGGCTCGCTGCCAACGGCGATCACGAGACCATCGAAGCCCTCGGCATCGATCATCTCCTTGGTGGCCTCGACGCCCAGGCGCAGCTCCGCTCCGCTCTTCTCGACCTGGCGAACCATGTAGTCGCAAAAAGCCCTCACGTCCGCCTTGATCGACGAAGCCGCAGCGTAGCGCATGTTTCCGCCAAGCCGGGGCTCCTTCTCGAAGAGAACGACCTCATGTCCGCGCTCGCGCAGCGTGATCGCCGCCTGCATACCGGCAGGGCCGCCTCCGATGACGCCGACGCACTTCGGCTCCTCGGCCTTCGGCACCTTCCCATCGCGGAGCTCGAGATAGTGCATCACCATCGGATTCGCGGCGCATGCCGTGGTTTTCGGGGTTGCGGTGATTCGCGCGGCGCACCAGTCGCAGCGCATGCATGGCCTGAAGTCCTCCTTGCGCCCGGTGGCGAACTTCCGCGGCATCTCCGGGTCGGCGACGAACGGCCTTGCCATCGCGATGAAGTCCGCATCGCCGTTGGCGAGGATCCTCTCGGCGTTGTCGATGTTCATGATCGAACCAACCGTGCAGACCTTGACCTTGTCGGGCAGCATGTTTCGCAGGTCGGCCGCGAAGTGCACGTTGTACATGTAGTCCATGTAGGTCGACTGGTGCCAGTAGCGCATCTTGTCGACAGGTCCGAGGATGCCGGCGGAAACATGGACGATGTCGATCTTGTCCTGGAGCATCTTGAGATACTCCTTGGTCTCCTCGAAGTGCATGCCGCCTTCGATGAACTCGTCGGCGGAGACGCGGAACTCGATGACGAAATCCTCGCCGCAAGCTGCGCGGACTCCATCGAGGATCTCCATCGCGAAGCGCGCCCTGTTCTCGAGGCTCCCGCCATACTCGTCGGTGCGCTTGTTGAAATGCGGGCTGGAGAACTGCCCGATGAGGTTCGCGTGCGCGCCATGGATCAGCGCCATCTTGAAGCCTGCGGTCTGGCAGCGTTTGGCTGCTGCGATGTACTTCCCCTCTACCTCGCGGATCTTCTCGACGGTCATTGGGATGGAGGGGATCGGATCGCGTCCATTGCGCTTGGCCATGCGTATCATCCCGTCGGTCAGCCATTCGGAGGAGCTGACGGGTGGGCGATGCGTGTACTCGTAGACTGCGTTGAATCCGGAGTGGTTTATCTCGATTGAGGGGTGGCAGCCGTAGCCCTCGCACATGTCTACGAATCGGGAGAGCGGAACGACGTTCTCATCGGCCCCGAGGTCGATATGGCGGTTCTCGTCCTTCGCCTCTGCGAAGTCCACAGGGGCGTTTCCCACTGTGATTATGCCCACGCCACCGCGCGCCGCGGGGCGCCAGAAATCGATCATCTCCGTGGTCACCATGCCGTCGCGTGACGTGAGTCCCGGTGATTGCGGGGCCATGTGCAGGCGGTTCTTGTAGGTGACGCCCCTGATCGTGATGGGCGAGAAAGTGAGCGGATAGTCAGATCCCATGATTCCTCCGAAAGCCTGTGATTCCAATATTGACATTTTAGACCACGTCGACCACGCATTCCCTTTACTCGGGGTAAAACCCGCCATCATTCGCCCAATTAGCCGCAAAATAGATTAAGACTTTCCGTTTTCGCCGACTCCTCTTGATTTTCTATGGGCTAGAATAGTATTCAGACAGATTAGCGGCACAAATGCGCCTGATTTGTACTTGATTGGAAAGAAGGGTCCGAAAGGAGTGTCGTCATGGATGACGAGAAGAAGGAAGTCGTAGAAGCCGAAGAGAAGGCAGAGGAGATCGCCGCTCCCGTAAGCGAGATCTGCGCAAACGCCACCGAGAACGCAAGCGCCATCGACGACGATAGCGAGATCGAGCCGGTTCAGGGATTCTTCCTGACCGCCCAGCGCTGGCATTAATCCTTCGTTCTAGAGGGTGCAGCATCTGTTGGCGCACCCTTTTCCATCACGGAAAGGGCTCCGAGCAGCACATCTCGGCGCGCTGGCGAGCAGCGTACGATCAAGCTGTGTCGCAAATGCGCGCCCAAGCAGCCTTGCGCCACCCAAATTCGCGGAATGGTTTGCCGCGCCCGATTTGAAAGCAGGTAATCAATGGAAGACAGAAAGGGCAAGTACGCCTCCTTCCTGTTCAAGGGCTCCCTAGCCGAGGACGGCTCCGTCTTCGACGACTGCCAAGGCGAGCCGCTCACCGTCAGGCTCGGCAGGCATCATGTGATGCGGCCGATGGAGGATGCCCTCATGGAGATGGAGATCGGGGAGGAGCGCACGCTCGAGATTCCCGCTGCGCTCGCGTATGGCGAGTACAACGAGGATGCGGTTCAGCGCGTTCCCACCTACAAGATCCCCAATGGCGACAAGATCCCCGTTGGCGAGATGGTCTCTTGGAAGTCGCCCAAGCGCGAGATGCCAGTGCCCGCCAAGGTGGTCTCCGTCATCAATCAGATAATCACGCTCGATTTCAACCATCCGCTCGCCGGCAAGGATCTCGTCTACTGGATCAAGCTCCTCGACATCTCCGACAATGGCGAGTTCTCGAGCGATAGCTAGGCACGAGTTGTTCGGCGCGCGGGCTTTCAAGGTGCCCGTGCGCGGTCATCTGCAAGGAAAAGACAGTTCGCAAGAAAGGAATTGAAGGGAAGGAGAGATATGGTTCTGTTCAAAGGTCAGGGTACCGCAGACTTGGGAAAGCCGTGGCGGTACGAAGAAGATGGCCTTACCGTAACCCGTGGATGCGCGTGGTCCCCTCCGGGATGCCACCCCACAGGATGCGGAATCAAGGTCTACACCAACAAAGAGGGACAGCTCGTAAAGATCGAGGGTGACGAGAACCACCCGATCACCAACGGTCGCCTTTGCGTGCGCTGCCTCACGATCCGCGACTACGTCTATCATCCGGATCGCATCCGCTACCCGATGAAGCGCGCCAGGGAAGATCGCGGCAAGAACCGCTGGGAGCGCATCACCTGGGACGAGGCCTACGACATCATCGTCGAGAAGTGCAACGAGGCCAAGGAGAAGTGGGGTGCCGACAGCATCCTCGTCATCGGCGGAACCGGCCGCGAGGGTGGCCCGATGCTCCCCGCATACGCCCACTCCGCACTTGGAACGCCGAACGACTGCTACACCCAGTCCGGCTACTCCTGCTACATCCCGCGCGTCGCCGGCACCACCTACGTCCTCGGCGCAACCTATCCCGAGATGGACTACGCGGGCGCCTATGAGCTTCGCTATGACGAGCCCACTTGGCAGCTCCCCGCGCTGATCGTCTACTGGGGCAAGATTCCAACCGCCTCCAACGGCGACGGCCTCTTCGGCCATGCGGCAATCGACATGATGCGCCGAGGCTCCAAGCTGATGTGCATCGACCCGCGCGTCACTTGGTCCTGCACCCGCGCAGACTGGCACCTCCAGCTCCGCCCCGGCACCGATGCCGCTCTCGGAATGGCGATGCTCAACGTCATCATCAGCGAGGAACTCTACGATAAGGACTTCGTCGACAGGTGGACCTACGGCTTCGAGCAGCTTGCAGAGCGCGTCGGCACCATGTCGGTCGAGCAGGCTGCTGAGATCTGCGACCTCGATCCCGACGACATCCGCGAGGCGGCTCGCGCATATGCGACCCTCAAGCCCGCGCAGATCGCCTGGGGTCTCGCAATCGACCAGAAGCGCAACGGCATGCAGGCCGGACACTGCATCCTCGCCCTCGAGGCCATCACCGGCAACATCGACGTTCCTGGCGGACAGCTCATCGGCGACGTCAACGACGGCCTCGAGCTCGGCTTCGGCTGGAACAACCTCGGCCCGGAGCTCCAGTCCAAGATCGTCGGAATCCGCGAGTATCCCGCATACGTCGCGCTCGTCCTTGCCGCCCAGTGCGACATGGTTCTCGATCTCCTCGAGGAGGGCGACTACTTCCACGTCATGATGATCGAGGACACCAACCTCCTCGCAGGAACCTGCGCCGCTCAGCCGCACAGGTGGCATGATGCATTCGCCAACGTCGACTTCTGCTTCGGCGTCGATGTCTGGCTGACCCCGACCATCCAGTCTTGCTGCGAGGTCTTCCTCCCGCTGTCGACCACGGTCGAGCACGACACCGTCGTCTACTCGCACTATGGCGCGTCCCCGATCATGGCTGGCGCCGTCAACAAGTGCCTCGAGGTCGGCGAGGGCAAGGGCGACTGCGAGATCATGTACGACCTCGGCTGCCGTCTGATGCCGATCAACTACGCGAGGTTCAAGGACTACTACGACTTCCTCGAGTTCTACAGGCTCGGATACTCCCAGACCTTCGAGGAGATCCGCGACGAGGTCGTCCACCAGAAGATCGAGACCCTCGGCTACAAGAAGTACGAGACGGGCCATCTGCGCATGGATGGAAAGCCCGGATTCAACACTCCGACGGGACGCATCGAGCTCTACTCGACGATGTTCCAGCAGTTCGGCGAGGATCCGCTGCCTTACTACATCGAGCCCAACTACAGCCCGCTCAACACCCCCGAGCTCATGGAGCAGTATCCGTTCGTCCTTACCACCGGTGCTCGCACCTACTGCTACTTCCACTCGGAGGGTAAGCAGATCCCGTACCTGCGTGAGATGAACCCCGATCCGCTGATCGAGATCAACCCCGAGGATGCCCTCAAGTACGGAATCGCCGATGGCCAGTGGGTTAAGGTCAACAGCCCGCACGGAAGCGGCCCCTTCGACGGAGCCATCGTCCTCAAGGCCAAGGTCTCGCAGATCGTCAAGCCCGGCGTCGTGCACGCACAGCATGGATTCTGGTTCCCGGAGAAGGACTCCGAAGAGCCGGTCCTCTATGACGTATGGCGCTCCAACATCAACGATCTCATCCCGCATTTCATGGTCGGAAAGCTCGGATTCGGCGCTGACTTCAAGTGCATGATCTGCTCCGTCGAGCCGATCAACGAGAACTACGATACCGACATGCAGGAGATCTGGGATCGCTTCGGAAAGCTGGTGATTGAATAATGGCATACGGACTTCTGATCGATTACGAGTTCTGCACCGGTTGCCAATCTTGTGAGGTAGCCTGCAAGGAAGAGCACGGCATCCCGGTAGGCCAGTGGGGCATCCGCCTTCTCGACGACGGCCCCTGGAAGTGCTCCGACGGCAAGTACAACTGGAACAAGATCCCGGTTCCCACGCGTCTTTGCGACCTCTGCGAAGACAGGACGTCCAAGGGCAAGCAGCCTTTCTGCGTGCATCATTGCCTGGCTGGCGTCATGCAGTATGGAACGGTCGAGGAGCTGGCCAAGGAGCTTGAACTCAAGCCCAACCAGGTTCTCTTCGTTCCCCAGCCCTATCACTACGGCTAGGCGGCGATACTAGCGATGTCGAGCCTGGACAGGATGCTTTCCGAGGAGCTTCTTCAGGAAAGGTACGAGGACTATGCAATGCTCTCGCGCCTGTTCAGGCTGGAAATCGACGCGCCGCTTCTCAAGGATCTGATCGATAGCCCCGTTCCCGAGCCATCGGGCAACGAGGCTATCGACGCTTCCTATGCCGAGATGAGGGCATACCTCGATGAGGCGAACGATCGCACCAAGTCCAATCTTGCGATCGACTACGTCATATCGTTCATCGGATACCCTCCGGATCCCAACGACAAGAACAGGCCCAAGGGGCCGAGGGCTGCGGTTCCCTACGAGTCGGTCTACGTCTCGCGCAACGGCAGCCTGCTTCAAGAGAGCACCCTCGATGTTACCGCCACCTACAACGCCTACGGATTCCGCCCAACCAAAACTCGCATCGATTTCGACGACCACATCGCGTGCGAGCTCGAGTTCATGCAGTTCCTCACCGGGCAGGAGATCCTGGCCGTGCGCGAGGGCGAGCCGAGCAAGGCCGAGGGATATCTGCGAGAGCAAAGGGACTTCATCGACGCTCACATGCTCACATGGGTTCCGCAGTTCGCCCAGCTCGTCCAGCAATTCTCCGAGACCGCCTTCTACAGCGCGCTCGCAAAGCTCGCGCTGGCAGTCCTGGAGGCCGACAGAGATCGCATCTCGCAGGCTTTGGAGTTGTGAAAAAGGGCGCTCTGCCTGCAGGTTTGCACAGGTGGACGCCTGCATATAAATGGAAAAGGAAAGAAAGGTACGCTATGGCAACACGACCGAAAATCGATAGCGGAATCGAGGCCTTCAACAACGACCTCGACAAGCCGTGGCAGTTCGAGGAGGACGGATATACCGTCACCCGCGGTTGCGCATGGTCCGCACCCGGATGCCATCCTGTTGGATGCGGCATCAAATTCTACGTGAACGAGGATGGAATCCTGGAGAAGGTCGAGGGCGATGAGAACCAGCCCATCACCCAGGGCCGCCTGTGCGTCAGGTGCCTGACCCTCCCGGACATGACCTACCATCCCGATCGCGTCATCTACCCGATGAAGCGCGCCTTCGAGGATCGCGGCAAGAACAAGTGGGAGCGCATCACCTGGGACGAGGCCTACGAGATCATCGAGACCAACATCAAGGACATCAAGGAGAAGTACGGCCCGGAGTCCATCGTCGTCTTCGGAGGAACCGGCCGCGAGGGCGGCCCGATGTGCGGCCCCTACGGGCAGGCTATGCTCGGAACCCCCAACTCCTGCTACACCCAGTCGGGCTATGCATGCTACATCCCGCGCGTTGCCGCTGCGACGTTCGTCACCGGCGCAACCTATCCCGAGATGGACTATGCAGGCGGTCTGCCGGGGCGCTATGATGACCCGATGTACAAGATCCCCGAGGTCATGATGACCTGGGGCAAGGAGCCTCTGCCCTCCAACGGCGACGGATTCTTCGGACACTCCGTCATCGACTGCATGAAGCGCGGTTCCAAGCTCATCTCGGTCGACCCGCGCACCAACTGGCTGGCCACCCGCGCCGTCTATCACCTGCCGCTGCGTCCCGGCACCGATGCCGCGCTCGGCATGGCGATGCTCAACATCATCATCAGCGAGGGGCTCTACGATGAGGAGTTCGTCAGCCTGTACTGCTACGGATTCGAGCAGCTCGCGGAGCGCGTCGCGACGATGCCTCCCGAGAGAGCCGCCGAGATCTGCGGCATCGACGTCGAGGACATCTACGGCGCCACCCGCATGTACGCCAACGCCCAGAACGCGGCGATCCTCTGGGGTCTCGCGATCGACCAGAAGGCCAACGGCGCGCAGGCTGGACACTGCATCCTCGCCCTCGAGGCCCTCACCGGCAACCTCGACGTCCCCGGCGGACAGCTCCTCGGAGACGTGACCGACTCCCTGGCCGACCTCGGTTTCGGCTGGAGCTCGCTCGGTCCTGAGCTTCAGAACAAGATCATCGGCCTCAAGGAGTATCCGGCCTACGTCGCGATCGTCCTCAACTCGCATGCGGACCTCACGCTCGAGGCCATGGAGACCGGCGAGCCCTATGAGATCCACGCTGGCTTCATCGCATCCACCAACCTGCTCGCAGGAACCTGCGCCGCACAGCCCAAGCGCTGGCATGACGCCATGCAGAAGCTCGACTTCGTCTTCGCCGCCGACTGCTGGATCACCCCGACGATCCAGTGCTGCGCGGACGTCATCCTCCCGCTGGCCACCTTCGCCGAGAGGGAGTCGGGCGTCGCGGTCCACTACGGCGCATCGCCGAACATGACCGGTTCCGTGGTCAACGCCGTCCAGGTTGGCGAGACCAAGGGCGACCTCGAGATCCAGTACGAGATCGGCCGCAGGATCATGCCCGACAACTACGCCAAGTTCCCGACCCTCTACGACTTCATGGAGGAGTTCCGCTTCGGCAACAACATCGACTACAACGAGCTCAAGGAAGAGGTCACCCGCCAGCGCAAGGTCACCTACAAGAAGTACGAGCTCGGCCTCCTGCGTCCCGATCGCAAGAGGGGATTCAACACCCCGACCGGCCGCGTTGAGCTCTACTCGACGATGTTCGCCCAGTTCGGCGAGGATCCGCTGCCCTACTACGAGGAGCCGCAGCGTTCGCCGATCTCCACTCCGGAGCTGATGGAGGAGTATCCGTTCGTCCTCACCACTGGTTCGCGCGTCTATGCGTACTTCCACTCCGAGGGCAAGCAGATCCCGCTGCTCCGCGAGCTCAATCCCGATCCGTGGATCGAGATCAATCCGAAGGACGCCGAGAAGCTCGGCATCATCGATGGCGAGTGGGTCAACGTCGAGAACGAGTTCGGCAGATGCGAGCTCAAGGCCAAGATCACTCCGGTCGTCAGGCAGGGCCTTGCAAACGCCCAGCATGGCTTCTGGTTCCCTGAGGAGGATGCTGAAGAGCCGCATCTCTACGGAGTCTGGCGCTGCAACATCAACAACCTCATGCCACACAAGTTCGTCGGCAAGCTCGGCTTCGGCGCACCCTTCAAGTGCATCATCTGCAAGATCGAGAAGCTGAACAAATAAGGAGGATTAGCAATGAGAAACGGCCTTTTGATCGATTACGAGTTCTGCTCTGGTTGCCAATCCTGCGAGATCGCCTGCAAGCAGGAGCATGGCTTCGGCGTTGGCAAGTGGGGCATCAGGGTCCTCGACGAGGGTCCCTGGGAGATCGACGAGAAGACGATGAACTGGAACAAGATCCCAACCCCGACTTCGCTGTGCGACCTCTGCGCAGACCGTCAGGCCAAGGGCAAGCTTCCCACCTGCGTCCATCACTGCCTCGCTGGCGTCATGAGGTTCGGACCGATTGACGAGCTCATCGTCGAGATGGACAAGAAGCCCAACCAGGTTCTGTTCGTTCCCGGCCCCTACACCTGCAAGTAGCCGCTGGCCAAAGGAGCGGCAAGGCGCTGAGATCGCGCTCAGCGGCAGAAATGAAAGGGTGGCATCCCTATCGGGTGCCACCCTTTTCGTGCCTTAGAGGCGATTGTGTGGGCTAGGAGAGCGGTTCTCGTGCCGCATTGCCTGCCCCGAGCCCGTTAGTGCAGCTTTCGCAGATAGACGAGTTCGCTGTCGGAGGCATCTGGGTTGACGAGGATTGTGTGGAGGTCCTTGACGAAGTAACCCAGCTGCATCGACTCCTGATACATGTTCTGCGAGGTGCACCAGACGTTGCCCGTCGACACCGCGGTGAATTCGCCCATGAAGCTGCTCAGGCCGAGCAGCTCATCGATGGAATCGACCTCGCCGGTGATCGTCGAGTTGTAGATCAGGATGTCGCAGTCCTTCGCGGTGTTGTAGAAGTCCTCCATCTGCATCGTGACACTGCTCGTCCTGCTATCGGGGTCGCCCTCGAGGTCGGAGAAGGCGTATTCTCCGCCGGCAAGGGCGATCATCTTCGGCACGTAGTCGGTCGACTTGCGCACGTTGACCTCGCCGCTCGTCGTGATGTAGAAGAAGGCGATGGTTTTGCCCGTGCTGGTGCCGGCGACCTCATCGGCCACCGCGTCGAACATGGCCTCCTGCGCATCGAAGGCGGCCTCGGCCTCGGCCTCCTTGTTCAGCATCGCGCCGTAGACCTTGACCCACTCGGAGCGGCCGAGCGGCTCATCCTCGTAACTCGACATGTCGACGAATACCGGGATGCCGTAGCCCTCGATCGCCTCCTTTACCTCGGGGGTGTGGTAGATCATCGTCGACTCGATCGCGAGGTCGCAACCTTCGGAGAGGATCAGCTCGTAGTCGGGGATGTTGTACTTGCCCGCGTAGAGGATCTTCCCTGAGTTCATCGCGTCGACGGCCTCTTTGATGTGCCAGGAGCTGACCTTGGTGCCGGAGAGGTGGATCGTGTCGATGCCGTCGATCGCCTTGAACATATCGAAGGCGGATGAGGCGACGAGGTAGATCTGGTCGAGCGGCTGCTGCAAAACGACTATCTCAGGCGAGAGATCGCCTGGGATGGCCGCGCCTTCAGGAACGACGAGATAGCTGCCTTCGCCATCGAGCGTGATCAGCTTGTAGCCGTCGTTGTAGTAGTCGACTGAGAACAGCTTCGCATACTTGAGCTCCATGCTGTGGTCGTACGTCAACTCGGAGCTGACGTTCTCGGGGGAGATGCTCTTGTCCCCAGAGCAGCCAGCCAGCGCGAAGGCGGAGAGCGCGATGCACGCCATCGCAACGGCAACGCGCCTCAAAGCCTTGGTGATAACCTTTGCCATCGCCTAGTTCTCCTCGATAGCCTCGGCCGCATCGTCAGCGACATCGGTTGCGATCTCGGCAACCTCTTCGGCGGCCTCTTCGGCCTCGGCAGCTGCGTTTTCGGCAGTCTCGGCGATCTCCTCGACCTTCTCTTCGACAGCTTCGACGGCATCGGCTGCGTCTGCGGCAGCTTCCTCTACCGCTTCCTCAGCTGCAGCAGCAGTCATCGGCAGGTCGCTCGCCTTCTTCTTGCGGCTCTTTCTCACGAGAAGCGCTGCGACGACGATGACCGCGATGACGACGATGCCGATGATGATCCACAGGGTCGAGCCGCCAAGCGATCCAGCCGCCTTCGCGGTGTCCTTCTTGAAGGTGAGGGTGTAGTCGATCTCATGCGGCGTGCTCATCTTCGTGGTGTCGCCGATGATGTCCATCGGCTTGTCGTAGCAGAGCACCGGGATCTCGAACTTCGAGTTGCCCTCGGTATTGGTCTTCGGGTACTTGTAGCCGTTGACGACCAGGTAGTCGTAGCCATCGCTGCTCCACTCGAGCTCGGCGGAGGCGCACTTGTCCTTGACGGTCAGCTTCGCCGGGGAGTTGATCGATGCCTTGCCGCTTCCACCCGCGAACTCGACATCCATCGTGTAGGTACCGTCCTCGAGGTCGATGTAGCCGGCCCCGTTGAATGGATCGGTGCTCTCGGCGCAGTAGGTTCCTGCAGGCAGGATGTCCTTGTCGATCTTGGCGGGGGAGAAGACGATTGTGTGGTCGTACCACTGCTGCTTGCGGTGGCTGAACGCCGCGCAGGGAATGCCCTCGTTGAGGGCCGAGACCTCGACGGTGTACTCGTACTTGCCGTCCGAGTTCTCCTTATAGCCCGAATATGCGGCGGTTCCGGCCTTGACGGCCTCCTCGCCGGTTCCCATGTAGAGGAAGTCGTAGCCATCGCCGGAGAGCGTCACGGTGGCGGTCATGTTGCCGTCCTTCACCTTGAGGACGCAGTTGACGATGTTGAACATCCCGGAATCGGAGATGACGTCGATGTTGTAGGTGCCATCGGGCAGCTGGTCGCCCGAGACGGGGATCATGCCATCGTTGGCGACGGCCTCGCGACCGCCATACTCGTCGCTGCCGGCAACTCCGTCATCGGCGATCGCCGCAGGGATGCCGAAGCACATCGCGAGCGCGAGCGCCAGCGACATCGCCATGCTCAGAAACTTCTTCAAAGCCTACCTCCCTTTCTGTGCTCAGAGCCCCAGACGAAGCTAATCATCTGGGGCTCCAAGACTGCATTAGCAGGCTTGCCGTATGCGTTGCACTCGCTTACTGAATGCTATCGATGGCAGCCTGGGTGTGCTGAACGTAGAGATCCTGGATCGGCTTGAGCGAGCCAAGGCCGGTGAGATTGGCAGTTACGTTATAGCCCTTGGCGGTGAGGATGCTGTACCAGGACTCGGGATCATCCTGAGCAGCCATGTCGTTGTTGGCATGATCGCCAGCGACAACCATGAGCGGGGTGAGGACGACATCGGTGTAGCCCTTACCGTCGATTGCGGCGATGACGTCATCGAGGGACGGGGTTGCCTCGACGGTGCCGACATAGTAGTTGGCGAAGCCATCAGCGGTCAGGACGCCCTGCATCTTAGCATAGACTGCGTTGGAGTCGGCCTCGGTGCCATGGCCCATGAAGACGAGGGCGGTGGTGCCGTTGTCGCTGTCCTTGGTTGCGTCGGTGATGGCCTTCGCGACTGCCTCGAAGTCCTCATCGCTGGAGAGCAGCGGCTCTGCCAGGACGACCGTCTCGAACTGGTCCTCATACTGGGCGAGGGTGTTCTTGACATCGGTGTACTCGAGGCCATGCATCAGGTGGGTAGGCTGGATGACGAGCGTGGTGACGCCGTTGTCATGTGCCCTCTGGAGTGCCTGCTCGAAGTTATCGATCTCGACGCCCTCCTCCTTGGCAACCTTGTCGATGATGATCTGAGCGGTGAACGCGCGAGCGACGGTCCACTCCGGGAACGCCTCCTGGATCGCGCTCTCGACTGCGCCGATGGTCTCCTCGCGGTTATCGGCGAAGCTGGTGCCGAAGCTCACGACCAGGATCTCCTTGGTGGGATCCGGCTCGGCCTTGCTGCCGGAGCAACCTGCGATCATTCCAGCGCACAGGGCAGCCACGACAGTGATTGCAACAAGTAGCTTCTTCATATTCTTTCTCCGTTTCCTTTTCTTTTTGCCCGGCTGACAATCTGCCCGGCTTCAGGGCGCACCCTTCAGCCTAAATGCAAACGCGCCGGGCATGGTCGCGCCTGCATCATTGGAGCCAACTTTTCCTGGAGGATTCATTCGAGCGCAAAGCCATCCAGGGCAACAAAGTTTTCGATGGAAAGGCATTCCGACTTCGTCTGCATCGCTTAGAGGATCTTGATGCAAAGCCTTACGGTTACTGGTATAGCGCGGGACTCTCACCCGCATTCCCCTTGCTGCCCTTTCGAACAGCCCGCGCCCGTGGGCGCGTTCCATCTAGCCATTTGCAATTGCGAGAATAGTTTACATTCGAAAGAGGTGAAAGGTCTCTGCAAATCGACAAAAGTGCCGATAAAGGCATGGTTTTTCGCAAAAAGGCGTACAAAATGCCTAGAAATCGAGCTATTGAATGGAGGCAAACGGAAGCGCCCTGGAAGCAGTTGTCCATAATTGCTGTATCCCAAGGCGCTTCGCTGCGATCGTCATATGCGGCGACGCGCTACGAGAGCTGGTGCTGCTCCGCCTTGATCGGGATGCGCCACACGTCGCCCTTCTCGAGCTCGCACGTGTAGAGGTATCCATCGTGGATGCAGAGGTTGGTGTTCACGACGCCAGCGCATTCGGGGAGTCGGATCTCCGCGATCGGCCAGCCCTTCTTGTCGAAGGCCACGACCTCGCCTGCGTGCAGATGCGCCGCGTAGATGTTGCCCTGCGTGTCCGTGATGAGCCCGTCGGGGCCGATGCCTCCGACGAGGCGCGCGAATGCATAGGGTGCCTCCTTGTCGTCGTCGTAGAGCTTCGAGGGAGCGGCGATGATCGTGTTGGAACTGAATTCGGCGATGTAGACGAAGATCCCGTCGGGCGAGAGCGTGATTCCGTTAGGGAACGCGATGCCTTTGAGGAACTCCTCGCACTCCCAGCTGCCGTCGCCGTAGCGGACGTAGAATACGCGGCCGAACGGGTTGATGTAGTTGCTGCCGCCGGGGTCGGTGATGTATGCGCCGCCGCGCCCATCTAGCACGAGGTCGTCGATGTGGATGAACGGGGCGTCTGGCAGACCCGTGCAGCGAACCACGTATTCGCCGGTGATGGTGTCGTAGGTGCATAGCCCCAGGATGCGGTCGGCCACAAGGATCGTGTGGTCATCGAGCGGCCTCATTCCGTTGGGCATTCCCTTCTCGCTCTGGAGCGCGACGACGATCTTGTCGCCCTCGACCTTGAGGATGCGACCGCGGCCGGTGTCGAGGAGCCATAGCTCGTCTCCGACGAAGTTTATGCCCTCGAGCACGATGCAATCGTCCGTATGGGCGACGAGCTCCCATTCAGCATCGGGTGAAACCAGGTAATCGTCGGGATACTTGACCTTCGGGCTCTGAGCATAGCTCATTGGAACCTCCCTCTTTCGCGTTCGTATCTATTGGCGCGCCCGGACAAGGTGCTGCAAGCGTTGGGCCCGGGCAATCGGTTACACGAACAATGATAGCCCTGTTCGCCCTATGCCGACAGGGGGGGGGAGGCTCGCTGTGGGGAAATCGCCAGCGCCTCAGGCTTGGGCGGCCCTTTGCGCCAGGTATTCGCCGGGGGAGAGGACCTGCTTGCCAATGCCGGCTGCGTATTCGAGCAGCGAGTTCAGCTCATGCGGGATCGTAGCCTCGCTGCCTAGCGTTATGACGACGCAGCCGCAGGAATCGATCTGCGCGCGCGCCTGCGCGAGCTCGCCCTCGCCGAAGAAGGTGAATGCCGGAACCGATATCACGTTGGCGGCCAGCACCGAGGCGACCGGATAATCGATGTCGTTTTGCGAGAGGATGCCGGTGGCGAAGGGGACGGAGAGACGCTGCAGCTGCCTGAAGAAGCTGGTGCCCGTGCCGTTGCCGGAGATGACGAATACCTCCGGCTCGCCCTCGATGCGCGGCAGCTCAACGCGACCCGATGACGCATCGTAGGAGCCGACGGTGAGCTCGTAGAGGCTGTCGATGTATCCGGGCTCGAAGACCTCGTCGGGGGTGCCGAAGCGGTCGATGGTCTTGCCACGCACGCAGAGGATCTTGTCGCTGATACGCTCGGCGAGGTCGAGCTCGTGCAGCGACATCACGACGGTCATTCCCTGCTTGCGCGACATCTCCTGCAGGATGTTGAGAAACTCGAGCTTGTAGCGTATGTCGAGGAAGGAGGTGGGCTCGTCGAGGATCATGAGCTCGGGCTCCTGGCAGATCGCCCTGGCGAGCATGACGCGCTGGCGCTGGCCATCGCTGATCGCCATGAAGTCGCGATCGGCCAGTTCGGAGATGCGCACGAGCTCCATCGTCCGCTTGACGACCGCCTCATCCTCCTCCGTGAGCAGGCCCAGACTGCCCGTGTAGGGATAGCGACCCGTTCCGACGACGTCCTCGCAGGTCATGAGCTCGGGGCGGATGCGCTCGGTGAGCATGACCGCGATCTGCTTCGCGAGCTCCTTCTGATTGACCTTGTGGATGTCCTCGCCGTTGAGGTAGACAGCGCCGCCGAGCAGCGAGAGCTGCTTGGTAATCGTCTTGAGAATCGTCGACTTGCCTGCGCCGTTGGGCCCGATGAGCGTGAGGATCTCGCCCTTTGCGATCTCGATGTCGATGTTCTCGATCAAGGGCACGCCATCGTAGCCGACGGTCATCTTCTCGGCGGTGAAGTAGTACTTGTCGTGAGGAGCTGCGCCCTGAGCCATCGCCACCACCTCAGTCCATCTTCCCAGCGCGCCTGCGGAGCATGACCGCGATGACGACCGGCGCGCCGAAGACCGCGGTTACCGTCGAGATCGATAGCTCGGTGGGTGCGAAAGCGATGCGCGCCAGCAGGTCGCAGAGGAGGCAGAAGACCCCTCCTCCCACGAAGCAGGCGGGTATCATCAGCAGCGGCTTCGACGATTTGAACAGGTTCTTGACTATCTGGGGCACCGCGATTCCGACAAACGAGATCGGGCCGGCGAATGCGGTTACGCAGGCGGAGAGCAGGCTGGAGAGAAGGACGAGGATCGCGCGGAAGGCCTTGACGTTGACGCCCATGTTGGCCGCGTATGTCTCGCTGAGCTGGTAGGCCGAGATCGGCTTGGAGAGCAGGAAGACGAAGATCGTGGTGATGATGACGATGACCGCCATCACGCCGACGTTGTCCCATGTGGTGCCCGAGAAGCTTCCCAGCGACCAGTTGTGCAGGTTGACGATATCGGAGTCGTCAGCGAATGTGACGATGAACTCGGTGATGGCCGAGCAGATGTAGCCGACCATGATGCCGGCGACGATCAGCATCGACATGTTGTTGACGCGCTTGGATATCAGCAGCACGAAGCCCATCGCGATCATCGAGCCGATGAACGCCGCGACGATCATCGCGATCGAGCCCATCTTGATGCCGAACCCGAGGAAGAAGACCATCGTGATGGCGACGATCAGCTTTGCGCCCGAGGAGATTCCCAGGACGAACGGGCCGGCCAGCGGGTTGTGGAAGAAGGTCTGCAGCAGGTAGCCCGAGAGGGCTAGCGCGCCGCCGAGCAGCACCGCGGCCAGAGCGCGCGGCATGCGCATCGAGAGCACGATCTGCCGCGATACCTCGTTGGCGTCACCGCCTGAGAAGATCGCGATGACGTCGGAGAAGGGCACGTCGACGCTGCCCTTGACGATGTTGAGGATCATGAAGACTATCAGGAGCACTCCGAGTATGATGAACGACATCGTCCATCTCGTCTTGCGCCTTGCTTTAGTGTCCTTCACGACGCTTCCTTCCAATGCCTAGAGCTCGCGCCTCGTTGCCTCATACAACATGGCGTTGCAGATCGCTGCTGCGATGTTGCTTCCGCCCTTGCGCCCCTTCGCGACGATGTAGGGCACGCCGGATTCCATGATGATCTCCTTGCTGGCGACCACGTTGACGAAGCCGACTGGCACGCCGATAACCAGAGCGGGGGAGATTCTACCATCTTTGATCAGCTTGTCCAGCTCGATGAGCGCGGTTGGCGCGTTGCCGACAGCGATGATGACGTCGCCTTCGAGCCTTGCGGCCTTGTTCATGCAAGCCACAGCGCGGGTCGTGCCATTGTCCTTGGCGGCCTGCGCGATGTCTGGGTCGCTCATGTAGCACTGCGCGTCGGCGCCTAGCTTGGCCAACGCGGGCTTGCTGATTCCCGACCATGCCATCT
The DNA here is from genome assembly GCA_024698685.1 of bacterium. Lineage (GTDB taxonomy): Bacteria > Actinomycetota > Coriobacteriia > Coriobacteriales > CADBOM01 > RGIG5709. The sequence goes on along the minus strand of JAILQZ010000002.1, from coordinate 56,745 downwards.
TGGTGTCGGTGACGATGGTGGCTCCGCGCTTGAGTGCCGCCACGCCGGCGTCCACCGCGCCCTCGGAGAAGGCGAGGCTGGTGGCGTAGTCGAAGTCGGCGGAGGTGTGGATCACCCGCTTTATGACCGCCTCGTTGCGCGGGTCGAGCTCGATTCCCATCTCGGCGAGCTCCTCGCCGATGATTTGCATGCTGCGCTTCTCGATCTCGTTCGGAAGCACCTGTTCGATAGTTGCCATCAGAATTCGATACCCTTTCTTGCCTTGATTCCCTGCTCTCGGTATGGATGCTTGCGGCACACCATCTCCGTTGCGTAGTCCGCGTGCTCGATGAAGAACTCGTCTGGCTGGCGGCCGGTGAGCACGAGCTCCGTGCCCTCGGGCTTGTTGACGACGAAGTCCTTGAGCGCCTGGCGGTCGATGAGGTCGAGCCTGTAGGCGTTGATGGCCTCGTCGGCCACGATGAGGTCGCAATCGCACTGCGCGAGACGCGCGAGCAGCTCGTCGTTCGCGAGCCTGGTGCGCTCCCTCTCCTCGTCGGTCATCCGGAAGGAGAACTTGACGGGGCAGTCGGCCTTCATGACCTCGACGTTGTCGCTGAGTCGCAGCGTGTTGAGCTCGCAGGAGCGGTCGCCCTTGAGGAACTCCGCGATCACCACGTGCTTTCCGCTGCCTGCAGCCCTGGCCGCCAAGCCCATAGCTGCGGTCGTCTTGCCCTTGCCGTCCCCGGAGTAGAGGTGGACGAGGCCCCTCTTGGCATCCTCGCTCATCGCACACCCTCCTCGATGATCCTCATCAGAAGCTCCATGTCTATGCTCTCGCGCACAGTGGCGGCGAGCTCGTCGTACTGCCTGTCCTTGTAACGCCTGAAGGTCTCGATGGGGAAGTCGCTCGCTGCGACGCCCTTGCGCTCGCACAGCATCCCGACGAGCGCCTGCCCGAAGCTGCCGTCCTCGAACATGCCATGGCAGTAGCTGCCGATGACGTTGCCGCAGACGCAACCGTCAACCATGGTGTTGCCGTTGTCGTCGGTCAACGTCGCGAAGGGCCTGGCGCCTTCCGCCCACTCGCCGTTGACCGGCACGGTTGCGCCCATGTGGATCTCGTATCCGGTGAGAGTCTTGCCCGAAAGCTGCGCGAATTCGCCGATGAATTCGCCGGTGATCGCGTCGACGCGCGTGCGGCGCTTGTCGGAGGTGAAGACCGTGCGCATCGGGAGGAGGCCGAGGCCCGCCATCGAGCCGCCGTGCTCGACGCCCTCGGGGTCGTCGAGGCGTTCGCCAAGCAACTGGTAGCCTCCGCAGATCCCGAGGATGAGCGCGCCTTCCGCTGCCCTGCGGCGAATCGCCACGTCCAGCCCGCGCGAGACTAGCCAATCCATGTCGTCCATCGTGTTCTTGGTGCCTGGCAGGATGATGAGGTCGGGGCTGCGCAGGTCCTCGGGTCTGTCGACATAGCGCACCGAGAGCTGGCGATAGCGCGACAGCGGGTTGGTGTCGGTGAAGTTCGACAGGTGCGAGAGGCGCACTACCGCGATGTCGATCGGACCATCTCCGACTCGGCCGCCGGCGATGCGGTCGGATAGCGAGTCCTCGTCGTCGATGTCAAGGTGCATGTAGGGAATGACGCCGAGGCACGGAACGCCGGTGAGGTCCTCGAGCATGACGAGGCCGGGGTCGAGCAGCGTCTTGTCGCCGCGGAACTTGTTGATGATCGTTCCCTTCACGAGCGTACGTTCGTCATCGTCGAGCAGCGCTACCGTGCCGTAAAGGCTCGCGAAGACGCCGCCACGGTCGATGTCGCCGACGATCAGCACGGGAGCCTTGGCCATCTTCGCCATGCCCATGTTGACGATGTCGTCCTTCTTGAGGTTGATCTCCGCCGGCGAGCCCGCGCCCTCGATTATGACGAAGTCGTGCGTGCTGGCCAGCGAATCGAACGCCTCCATGACCTTCGGGCGCAGCGTGTGCCTGAAGTCGAAGTAGTCGGTTGCGCTCATGTTCCCCGTGACCTCGCCGTTGACGATGATCTGGCTGCCCGTGTCGCCGGTCGGCTTGAGCAGGATAGGGTTCATCGCGACGAGCGGCTCGATGCCCGCCGCCTCTGCCTGCATCACCTGTGCGCGGCCCATCTCGAGACCCTCGTGCGTGATGAAGCTGTTGAGCGCCATGTTCTGGCTCTTGAAGGGGGCGACGCTGTAGCCGTCCTGCGCCAGGATGCGGCAGATCGCCGCAACGGTCAGGCTCTTGCCCGCGTTGGAGGTGGTCCCCTGTATCATCAGTGCCTTGCCCATTCGTCTCCTTGCCCTTTTGGTGCTTGCGTCAGCGCTCGGCCTATCCGAGCCGCTCCGCCCTGTATTCGATCGCGGTGCTCACGAACCCGCGCGCGAACTCGTCGCACGCCGGCAGGTAGAGGTGCGGAAAGCCCGCGAACAGCCTCTTCTCTGCTATGCAGCAGTCCCAGCTGCGCTTGGAGTGCTGCTTGGAGGCATGCATCGCGCTGCCGTTGTCGTCGCTGTCGTAATAGTGGAACTCGTGCGCCCTCATGTGGCTGCCCTTGGCGATGCCGAGGCCATCGGCTTTCGCCTCGAGGTCGACGTAGCCGAAGCGCGTGAGCTTGCCTGTGTAGTGCGCCCCGCCGCTGAGGACCCCGACCATCTCGAACTCGCGTCCGTCGAGGTCGGCCATGCGTTCTTTGAGATACATGAAGCCCCCGCATTCGGCGAAGATCGGCATGCCCTCTCCGTGCGCGCGCCTGATCGACTCGAGCATCGTCGAGTTGCCGGAGAGCTCCTCGGCGTGCAGCTCGGGGTAGCCGCCTCCGATGTAGAGCGCGTCGGCCTCGGATGGAAGCTCGTTGTCCGCGATGGGGGAGAAGGGGACGATTCTGGCCCCCAGCCTGCGCAGATGCTCGAGGCTCTCCTCGTAGTAGAAGCAGAAGGCATCGTCTCTCGCCACCGCGATGCAGGGCGCCTCCGCTGCCGTTGCCAGCGGCTCCACGGAAGAGGGTTCGAAATCGATCGGCTCTGCGCCGCGGGCTATCTCGAGCAGCGCGTCGAAGTCGATCGAGACCTCGAGGCGGCTCGCTATCGCGTCGATGCGCGCCTGCAGGTCATCGACCTCGCCTGCGGTGACGAGGCCGAGATGCCGGCTTTCCAGAGCCATCTCGGGACTGTTCTCGACGTATCCGAGCGCCTTGACGCCGCACTCGCTCTCGATGATCGGCCTGAGGTGCTCGAAGAGCGCTTTGGAGCAGCGGTTGATGATGACGGCGGCGATGTTGCTGCCCTCGCGGAAGCCGATGAGCCCCTTGATCGTCGCGGCCAGCGTCAACGAGACTCCGCGCCCGTCGACTACCAGGATGACAGGGGTGCCGGTCGTGCGCGCCACATGGTAGGCCGAAGCCTGCGTATCCGATCCGCCGAGGCCGTCGTAGAATCCCATGACGCCCTCGACCACGGCCACGCTGTAGCCGCTGGAGCTTTCGGCCATCAGCGTGCGCACCTCGCTCTCGTCGGAGAAGAAGAGGTCGAGATTGCGGCAGGGAATGCCGAGGACAGTCTTGTGGAACATCGGGTCGATGTAGTCGGGGCCGCACTTGTAGGCGATGGTGGCGATGCCCTTGTTCGAAAGGCATCGCAGCAGCCCGGAGGTTATCGTCGTCTTGCCGGATCCACTGGCGCCCGCAGAGATCATGATGCGCGGGATAGCGGCGGCTTTGGCCTTGCCGCTCATTCGCGCTCACCTGCGCCTTGCGCCTCGAAGATGTATATCGGGCTCTCGGGGGAGAGCAGATGGTAGCGGCCAGCTTGCTTCGTTCGCGTGACGCCGACCTGCGTTGCGCTGAAGTTGGAGATCTTGCCCTGTTCGGTCAGCTTGCCGAAGGCGTCGGTGGCCTGGGAGACCGTCTCCATCGTCACTGCGGTGGCGACGATGCGCACGCTCGGATTGAGCTTGAGCAGCCTGTCGATGATCGCGTTGAAGTCGCCGGTGCTGCCACCGATGAACGCGGCATCGGGAGCCGGCAGGCCTTCGAAGGCCTCTGGTGCGCGCCCCTCGACCACTTGTACGTTGAAGGTGCCGAAGCGCTTGCGGTTGATCTCGATGAGCTCGCAGGCATCTGGCTCCTTCTCGATTGCGAAGATGCGCGCGAAGGGATTGAGGCCGGCCGTCTCGATGGCCACGGAGCCTGTGCCCGCGCCGACATCGAAGATCGCCTCGCCGCGCTGCGGGCGCAGCTTGGATGTGACGAGAGCCCTGACCTCCTGCTTGGTCATCGGGGCCTTGCCGCGCGTGAAGAGCTCGTCGGGGATTCCGCTGAAGCCGATGAAGGGTGCGACCTCCTCGTCGGCAAGCTCGCCGCGGACGATCCAGATCGCTGCGAGGCTGTCGAACTCCTCGCCGAGCAGCTCGGAGGCCTTGCCGCAGACGATGCGCTCGTCGGCGTAGGAGAGGCGCTCTCCAACCGCAACCTGCAGCTCGCCCAGACCGCACTCGACGAGCTCGGCGATCATCGTCGCCGGCGTTGCGCTTCCGCCCGTAAGGAAGAACGACTCGCCGTTGGCCAGCACCGTTCCGAGGAAGTTGCAGCTGCGGCCGTGCGCGCTAGCGAGCTTGGCGCTGTGCCATGGGCGGCCGAGCTTGGCGGCCATATGCTGCACTGTCGTGATGCCCGGGATCAGCTCGATCTGCGGCGCGAGGTTCAGCTCTTCGAGGGTCTTGCGGATCGTCGACGCGAGGCTGTAGAAGCCCGTGTCTCCGGAGCAGACGACAGCGATGCTCTCATAGCCGTCGAGCCCTTCGATCGCGCGGGCTATCTCGCTCGGGGCGATTGCCTCGACGCGGGCCTTGCCCATGGGCTCGTCAGCCAGCTCGAGAGCGGCCTGCAGCATGCGCTCGGCACCGATCAGGACCTCGGCGGCATCGATCGCCTCGCGTGCCTGCGCGGTAACCGTGCTCGCGCTGCCCATTCCGATTCCAACGAGAGAGATTCTCATAGCGAAAACCTTCCTTCGAGTATCATCCGCAGCGCCTCGTCCTTCTCGATGCCCGTCTCCTCTTCGGGGCGCTCGATGACGATCATCGTCACGCCGCGGGCACGCGCTGCCTCGAGCTTCTCGGGGTATCCTCCGGCGTTGCCGCCGTCCTTGGTCACGAGCACCTCGATGCGATGCTCGTCGATGCATTCCATGTTCTCCTCTACCGAGAAGGGTCCGCGCTTGGCGATGATGTGCTCGTCGGGGATGCCCGCCGCACGGCACGCCTCGACGGACGATTCAACGTTGAGCACGCGCGCGAACAGGCGCTCTCCTACGCCTTCCATCGCAGCGTAGAGGCCGATTTCCTTGCTCCCGGTGGTGGCGAGCACGTTGCCCTCTGGCGGGATCTTGCCCACCGCGTCGGCAATCGAGCTGGCGAGGATGCAGCCCTCGGTGTCGCCTTTGGGCCTGATGATCCGCAGCAGCGGAAGACCCGCCCGCTGCGCCGCCTCCCGCACCGACTTGCTAACGGATGTCGCATAGGGGTGCGTGGCGTCGACGACGACGTCGAAGCCGCTGGTCATCAACTCGTGCTTTTCCTCCGCATCCTGCGCGCCGATGCGCACGGTGAGCCCTGCGAGGTCCTTCGGGAGCACCTTGGCGCCCTCGTCGGTGGCCACGCTGACGCAGACCTCGAGGCCAGCCTCCGCAAGCGCGCAGGCGAGCTCGTGCCCTTCGGTCGTCCCTCCGTATAGGAGAACGCGCGTCATCGGCCCTGCCTTTCCTCTTCGATGCGTTTCTGATAGCCGCGCGGGGTGACCATCTTGCCGTCGATTTCCTTGGTCTGCGAGTTGCCGATGAACACGGTGCAGAACATGTCGAGCTCAAGATCGGCAAGCTCCTCGAGTGTGCCGACCCAGCTCTCCTCGCCCTCGCGTCCGATGTTTCGCACGTAGCCGCAGACAGTCTGCGGGCTCTTGTGCTTCATCATGATCCGGCACGCGCGGTTTAGATGATCTCTGCGCTTGTGGCTCATGGGGTTGTAGATGGCGGTGCAGAAGTCCGCCTCAGCCGCCGCTTCCAGGCGCTTCTCGATCTTCTCCCAGGGGGTGAGGAGGTCGGAGAGCGAGATGACGCAGAAGTCGTGCGTGAGCGGGGCACCGAGAACTGCGCCGCCGGAGAGCGCAGCAGTCACTCCGCTGATGACGACGATTTCGACGGGCGAATACTCGCCGGCGAGCTCGTAGATGAGCCCGGACATGCCATAGACGCCTGCATCGCCGCTGCAGACCATCGCGACGCTCTTGCCGCTGGCTGCCTCGCTGAGCGCCGCGCGGCAACGCTCGACCTCCCTGGTCATCGGAGTGGTGAAGGTCTCGGTGTCGGGTGCGACCTGCTTGGCCAACTCGACGTAGACCGGGTAGCCGCAGACGAGATCCGCCTCCTTGAGCGCCTCTACGGCTTCGACCGTCATGTACTCCGCGTTGCCGGGCCCGAGTCCAACGATGTAGAGCTTTCCCATTTCAACTTCCCTTCACTGCCACGCCAGCGTTAGCGAGCGCTTGGAGAGAGCGAACGTCATGCCGTTGACGACCGTCTTGCCGACGACGACCTCTCCGCCAGCCGCTACCGCCGCGCGTGCGCAGACGTTGTCTGTGCCTGTGATTCCCTTGACGAAGCCCGAGGAGGAGAAGTCGCCCTCCTGGGCGTTGAGCGTTTCCGAATCGAACGTGACGAGCTCGAGCCTGCGCGATGCTGCGAAAGCGAGAAGACCTTCCTCGTTGGCCTTGAGGTCGATGCTCGCTATGAGCGCGATGGAGAGCGGGTCGATGGCGTTGTCGGCGAGGAACCTCGCCGCTGCGGCCTCGATCGTCTCACAGCTAGTGCCGCGCCTGCAGCCGATGCCGAGGATGCCGGTGCGCGGGATGAGATGCAGCGCACCTTCGGGGGCTCGCTCGCCTATGAAGATGCTGGCGGAGTAGGGGTCGCTGGCCTCGACGAGCCCCTTGGGAACCTCGCCCTCGATGGGCAGCCTGCTAGCGTAGCTCACGGTGCCGCCAGCGAGCAGCGTGCTCGAGATCTCTTTGATGACCTGCGGATTCGCCACCGCGAGGCCCTGCGACACCGCCCAGCTGTCGATGGCGAAGACGCCGCGGACATCGGTTGCCGTGGTGACGACGGGGGTCGCTCCGCAAGCGCTCGCGATGCGATGAGCCAGCTGGTTCGCCCCGCCGATGTGCCCGGAGAGCACCGAGATGCAGAAGCGCGCGCCCTCGTCGATGCAGACCACAGCGGGGTCTGTCGCCTTCGACGCGATATGCGGCGCGATAGAGCGCACGCAGATGCCGAGCGCACCCACGAACAGCAGCGCGTCGGAGGTGCCGAATCGCTCGGCGGCCCACTCCCTGTGGTTGGCCTTGCCCTCGCCGAAGCCGCGCGCTACGTCGACCTGCTCGCCCTCGGCCTCGAGGGCGGCGGCTATCCTGTTGGCGAGATCCAGCCCGCTATCGGTGAATGCGATCGTCGAGATTCTCAATGCGCGCTCGCTTTGCGGTATTCGGTGGAAAACGTCGGGTCGTAGAGCTTGGAGCGGTCGTATGCGCTGTCGAGGAAGCCGCCAACGCAGACGAGCGCGGTTTTGGTGATGTTGTTGTCCGCCGCGGTTTGCGCGAGCGTGCCGACAGTGCAGCGGAAGACCTTCTCATCCGGCCAAGTGGCCTTGTAGACGAGCGCCGCCGGGGTATCTTCGGTGTAGGCTCCGCCCGCGATGAGCTCGGCCTGCAGCCTCTCGAGCATGCCCGTCGAGAGGAAGATCACCATCGAGCAGCCGTGCGAGGCCATCTTCGCCATCGCCTCTCCGCTGGGGACGGGGGTGCGCCCCTCGAGGCGAGTGATGATGACGCTCTGCGAAACCTCGGGGAGCGTGTACTCGGCCTTGAGCGCGGCGGCCGCGCCGCAGAAGCTCGAGACGCCGGGGGTGTAGTCGTATTCGATGCCGTGCTCGTCGAGGATGTCCATCTGCTCGCGGATCGCGCCGTAGAGGCAGGGATCGCCGGTGTGCAGGCGCACGGTCTTCAGCCCTTCGGCCTCTGCGCGCAGCATGACCTCGATGACCTCCTCGAGCGTCATCGTCGCGCTGTTGTGAATCTCGCAGCCCTGCTTGGCCAAGGCCAACAGCTCGGGATTGACGAGGCTTCCGGCGTAGATGATGACGTCGGCGCTCTCGAGGTGCTTGGCGCCCCTGAGCGTGATGAGGTCGGTTGCGCCGCTGCCGGCTCCAACGAAGTGAATCATGCCCTTTCCCTCCAGTTCTCGACGAGGACCTTCGCCTCGTCGCTCATTCCAAGGCTGCCCGTGCGATTGGTGAAGACCACGCAGCCGATTCCATACGCGCCGTCGACGCGATGCTCCAGGCGCGATTGGATGGCATCGATCACCCGCTCGATCACGGGCTCCTTGAGTCCGCATTCCTCGAGGATGTCGAGGCAGGCATCGCTGGTGGCCGCGTCGAATATCCGCGCTATGGCCTCTTGGCTCGCGCCGCAATAGGCCGCGTGCGCGGCGAAGATCTCGCAGCGGCAGTCAGCCACCTTCGAGTGCGTGTCCATGATGCCGCCGGCTACCTTGACCATCTTGCCGATGTGCCCGACGAGCAGGACCTCCTCGAACCCCTCGCGCGCGATGCAGTCGAGCGTGTTGCCGATGAAGTTCGCGCACTTGACGGTGGGAATGCCCTCGGGCAACCCCATCGTTGCAAGGAAGTTCTCGCCGTAATTGCCAGGGGTGACTATCAGGCGCTTGCTGCCAGAGGCGGCGCAGGCGTGGATCTCGACCTCGAGGGAGTCCATCAGTGCCTTGAGGCTGCGCGGCTCGACGATGCCCGAGGTGCCGAGGACGGAGATGCCGCCTTCGATGCCGATGTGCGGATTGAAGGTCTTCGCGGCCAGCTCGGCCCCGTCAGGTATCTCGACGAGCACGCTGAAGCCTCCGGTGTAGCCGAGGTCTTCGGCGACGGCCATCACCTCGCCCGCGATCATCTTGCGCGGGCCTGAGTTTATCGCCGCGTTGCCGACGGGCTGGTCGAGCCCAGGCTTGGTCACCCTGCCGACTCCGTGTCCGCCGTCGATTTCGACCCCGCGCTCGATGAGCGCGACGGTGGAGATGACCTCGGTGCCGTTGGTGACGTCGTAGTCATCGCCGGCATCCTTTAAGACTCCGCAGGTTGCGCGCGACTCGCCGAGCTCCATGCGGCTCAGCTCCACGTCGACCTCGAGGCCAGCCGGGGTCATCAGCGAGACGCTTGCCTGCTCCTCGCCGGTCAGCAGAGCGAGCGCGGCGGCCTTGGCTGCCAGCGCGGCGCAGGTGCCGGTGGTGAATCCACGGCGCAGCTTCTCGGTTCCGGAGTAGACGTAGTGCTCGAAAGCCATTGGCGCCCCTATCCCAGCCTTCGTGCGATGTCGATGAGCTTCGCGGACATGCTGTCGAAGCGCTGCTCGAGTTCGTCGTCGGAAAATGCCGCGGGGAGTGCCGCGCACTTCTTGGCGATGACCTCGGTGATGTTGGTGTTGCCGTTTCTGAACCAGCCTGCGAAGTAGTTGCTGTGGAAGCTGCTTCCCGACGAGATGAAGGAACGCGGGTTGACGAAGACGATGACGTCGAAGATGTTCGCGCCGTAGTCGGAGAGCGCCGCATGGTATTCGAGGCTGCGCTTGCTCGGGCGCGGGTCATCCATCTCGGGTTCGCCGTCGTCTGCGGGGCCCTCGCCCTCCGAGGCCTTCGACAGCGCATCGTTCATGATCTCCACATGCTCGCTCCACCCGCGCACGTCGATGACGAATGCGCTGCTGGGGGCTAGGATCACCATGTCGGCGCTGGGGTCGAAGCGGTCCTCCGTCGAGGGAAGGCGCAGGTTGGCTAACGGCACTATGCGCGCTCCCGCCATGCGCAGGTCTCCGCCATCGATAGCCTTGCGCAGGATCTCGAAGACGTCGAAGCGCTCGATGATGTGCTTGTCCGTGGGAGTCGGGGAGGGATAGGCGCTTGGGATGAGCTCGAAGGTGCCGTCGCTGGCGTAGCGAGGCTCGAGCGAATGGCCCTCGTCCTGCTCCTCGCCATCGGTGCGCAGCCCGATCTGCGCGCCGACGTTCCAACTGCCGGAGAGGTATCTGCTGCGCGCGATGGAGCCTAGCGGCTTGCGCGTGGGGCCGATGCTCTCGTTGAGCTCGTCGATCTCCATCTCCTTGGCGAGGACCTGCTTGGAAAGCGAGCGCCTCTTGAGCGCCTTGAGCTTGCCGAGCGAGTCGATCTGCGCGTTGAGTTCGGAGATCTCCTCCTCGAGTTGGCCGACGGTGTCCTTGGTCTGCGCGACCTTCTCGAAGATCGCGTTGGCCGCCGCGTCGTAATCGCGCTCGAGCAGCTGCGCGCCGCACCTCGGGCAATAGCCGATTCCTCCCTTGACTTCGAGCTCGTCAAGCTCGAAGGTCTCCGAGCAGCTAAGGCATATCAGCTGGTTCCGAGAGGGGGCGTTTGCCATCGGCGCACCTTGCTTTCATCGCGGTTGGCTTGCATGTGCTAAGTTTACCCGCCACGGACAAGCCGCGCGAGGCTATGGCCCAATCAATTCGCAAAAAGGCGACCAAAGGGGTGATGGATTCGAGATAATGAGTTTTTTGGACAAGTTAAGCGCCCTGGTTTCCAGCTAGCAACAGGCCGTTTCTGGACGACGCGGCTTCAAGCTGGGAGAATCGACGAAGAAGCACGATGAAGGGAGAGATATGGCGCTTGGAGACATGATCGCGAGGCTTCGGCAGTCCAGCGGCCTTTCGCAGAGCGAGCTCGCCGAGAGGCTCTACGTGACGAGGCAGGCCATCTCGCGCTGGGAGAACGGTGAGACCACCCCGGGAATCGACATGTGCAAGCTGATCGCGGTAACGCTCGACGTGCCCATTTCGAGCCTTCTCGAGATGCCGGAGATCGGGGAGAGTGCGCTGATCCCGACAGCCGAGGGCGACGGCGATTCCGAAGCGTTGATCGAAGGGTGCGCGCCCTTGCTATCCCGCTACGCTGGGACGACGCTCGACGAGGCGGTCTCCTTCATGGGCGCGATGCTCCCAGCGCTGGAGCGCTGGAGGGCCGTTAGCGCCAATGAGCGCGAGTATGGCGCCGAGGCGCGCGAGCGCTACGGCGATGAGGCGGTCGATGCCGCAAACGAGAGGCTGCTTGCGATGGACGAGCGCGAATGGAAGGGCCTCGGCGAGCTGGAGCTGGCGATAATCGAGCAGCTCAAAGCTGCGATGGCCACGGGAGACGCCGCTGGGGTTGCGGCGTGCGAGCTCGCGTCGATGCATGCCAAGTGGATCTCGATGCAATGGGGCGAGGGCGCCTACAACGAGCAGGCCCACAGGGGTCTGGCGCAGGGCTATCTCAAAGACCCGCGGTTCGTGGCCTACTACGATGAGCGCGCTGGCGAGGGGGCCACGCGCTTCCTGACAAACGCCATCCTGGCCAACATCGGCTGATTCGCCCGCCGTTTCTCTGTGCGGCAGTACGCAATATAATGCTGTTGATGTTCTGATTCGGGGGAAGCCGTCGCATTCTATGCAGCGGCAACTGCAAACGCAGGGCAAACAGGAGGCGTGCGCCATGGATCTTATCGAGAAGTTCGGCCCGGTAGCAGCGGAAAAATCAATCAACCAGTACTGCCCGCCCAAATGCTTCGAGCTCGCGGGAAGGGAATTCCGATTCGTTCTGGATACCGGAGAGGAAGCCGGCGAGTATCTGCTCAAGATAGCAGATGGAGTGGAGTTGGAGTGGAGCTTCCGCGGCAGCCCGATGAAGCGGGAGGCGTACGAATGCAGGAAGTCGGACGACTGGACGTACCTGCTGACCTTCGTCATCGACGGCACGGAGCATCGGGAGAACCACACCTTCGTGATCGACCTGGAGCAGGAGCTGGTGACGTTCCTGCTGTGCAAGGCGGGGGAGAACCCATACTATCCGTACATCATCGAATCGCACTTCGGCTTCGGGTACATCGCCATCGAGGGCAAGGAGCACACAGGCATCAGGCGCCATGGCTTCACCAACGATGTAACCGGCACCAGCGTTCGCTGGGTGTACGGGCACAACATGTCCACGGTCCACATCTATCACGACCCGCATTGGTACCGCATCACGTACCCGAGGAGCGCGGTGGACACGCAAGAGGTGCCGGATTCCACCAAGGAGCTGCGCGAGTTGATGCAGGAGATGCCTAGCAGCGACGAGCAGGCCTATTACGTCAAGATCAAGGAGGCCATGTATCTGGTCAGCGTCACGGAGCAGAACCTGGAGAAGATCCTGGCCGAGCGCTTCGGCTTCCGCAGCGACACTCTGTGCTTCCTGGACAACTGGGACCGCATGTACAGCATCGGTCGCGCTTTTGGGAAGAAGACCGTCGACGGGGAGGACCGCAACCTGTTCATCATGATCGGCAAATACGGCATGCCCGAGGAGGTCGACCCTGGTTTTTTTACCGATCCGAACCCGTATCTGGTCTGAGTGAGGCTTAGGCGGATGCGGTGAGCTAGCGTCGGGAACGGGCCGCTAGCCCTCCTGCGCCAGCTTGGCCTTGCGTCCCATCTCCACGTAGCCTTCCGCGTTGAGGCGGTTGCCCTCGATGTCCTTCTCGGTTGCTTCCCTGCGGATCTTCGCGGGATTGCCGAACGCGATGCTGCCGTCGGGGATTTCCGTTCCCTGCGTGACCAGCGCGCCCGCTCCCACGATGCAGTTCTTGCCGATCTTAGCGCCGTTGAGGACCGTTGCCCCCATGCCGATCATGGAGTTGTCGCCCACCATGCACCCGTGGACGATCGCTCCGTGCCCGATGGTGACTCCATTGCCAACTGATATGGGGAATCCGGGGCCGCAGTGGAGGACGCAGTTGTCCTGGATGCTGGTGCCCTCGCCAACGACTATCGGGCCGATGTCGCCACGCAGTACGGCGTTGTGCCAGATGTTGCAGTCCCTTCCCAAGGTGACGTCACCGACGACTATCGCCCCTTCGGCGATGTAGACGCTGCTGTCGATGTTCGGGCTCATGCTCGGCTCCCTTCGCGAGGCTCTTAGCGTGTTTGGGAAATGCTACCATATTCACAGCATTGAATCGGGCGAGCCCATGTGACGAAAGGAAAGAGAATGATCTTCAACGAGACCATCAAGTTGAACAACGGCGCGGACATCCCGGTGCTCGGGTTCGGGACTTGGCTGATCAACCCTGACGAGGTTGCGGCAACCGCGGTCGAGCAGGCCATCGAGATCGGCTATCGCCACATCGACACTGCCCAGGCCTATGAGAACGAGGTCGGCTGCGGCGAAGGCATCCGCAGGAGCGGCATTCCGCGCGAGGAGCTCTTCGTCACCACCAAGGTGGCAGCCGAGCACAAGACCTACGAGGAAGCGGCGGCCGGAATCGATGCGTCATTGGAGAAGCTCGGGCTCGACTACCTCGATCTCATGATTATCCACAGCCCGCAGCCGTGGATGGAGGTCAATAAGTCCGAGGACAGGTTCTACGAGGGCAACATCGCGGCATGGCGCGCACTCGAGGATGCCTACAAGGCGGGCAAGCTGCGCGCGATCGGCGTCTCGAACTTCCTCGAGGGCGACCTCGACAACATCATCGAGAACTGCGAGATCAAGCCGATGGTCAACCAGATCCTCGCGCACATCTCCAACACGCCGTTGGAGCTCATCGAATATTGCCAGGCCAACGACATCGTAGTCGAGGCGTATTCGCCCATTGCCCACGGCGAGGCGTTCAAGAACGAGGCGATCAAGGCGATGGCGGCCAAGTACGGCGTCTCTGTGGCTGCGCTCTGCGTGCGCTACACTCTGCAGCTAGGCACGGTCTCGCTGCCGAAGACCGCCAACCCAGACCACATGCGCGATAACGCCAACGTCGACTTCGTCATCTCCGACGAGGACATGGAGGCGCTGAAGAACATCGAGCAGATCAAGGACTACGGAGAGCACAGCTTCTTCCCGGTCTACGGCGGCACATTCTAGAGGGGAAGGGAGCGCAAAATGAAGCAGACGCCTTCGATCGATCAGTGGCTGGCTGAGGCCAAGGCCTCGCCCGAAGCGGCCGAGATCGGCATGTACCTAACCCATAACGGCGTTGTGAGGATCACGCCAAAGAAGCAGGCGCGCGCACAGACCGATGAGGAGCGCGCAGCAGGTGCGGCGCTCGGCGAGGTGGTCTCGGTCGACTTCTCATACGATGCCGAGGGGCTGGAGAGGGCGATCGCCGATGCCAGGACCTGGCCTGGCGTCCACTACGTGCGCGTGTGGCTCAACGAGGGAACGCTGAAGGTGGGCGACTCGCTGATGTACGTCCTGATCGGAGCGGATATCAGGCCGAATGCGATCGATGCGCTGCAGAGGCTCGTAGGGAACATCAAGGAGAATCTCGTCGTCGAGCACGAGAACTACGCATAGCGGGAGGCTCCTCGAAGAGCACTCTCGGAAGCGATCATCGGAGGTGCGGCGCATGCTCGCGGCGCCTCCGTTTGCTATTCTGTCTCGCGAATATACTTGACTTAAAATTATTTTAATTGGAGAATAATTAAATCATACAGTGCGCCCGAATCGAGTCAAAGGGCGCAAGGTCATACCAAACAAGGAGGCAATTGATGAAGAAGATTTCCGCAGTCGTGCTGTCGCTCGTCGTAGCCCTTTCGCTGGCTTGCGTGGCGCTTCTCGGCGGATGCTCGGGCAAGAAGGCAACCGAGGTCCCAACCGAGGACGTTACGCTGCAGATCTACGCGGCGAACTCGCTTTCCAAAGCGATGGAGGAGGCTCAGGCCCTCTTCACCGAGCAGCATCCCAACGTCACCTTCGCGGATACCCAGTACAAGAGCTCCGGCGAGCTCAACTCGATGCTCGAGGCTGGTGGCCAGGCTGACGTCCTGATCAGCGCATCCGCTGGCAAGATGGATGATGCCGAAGCTGCTGGCTACATCGATGCTGCGAGCCGCACCACTATGTTCAAGAACGATCTCGTTATGGTCACTGCAGCCAACAACGATGCGATCGCCGAGGTCACCCTCGATGACATTGCTTCCGGCCAGTACACGGTCGCCGTCGGCGATGACTCCGTACCCGCCGGCAACTATGCCAACCAGTCCCTCTCCACCGTCGGCTGCTTCGTCGATCCCGATGGCAAGACCGGTTCTGAGAGCGCTGGCAAGGCCAACGGAACCGATGCATATGCCGGAACCCCGATCGATGGCAAGGTAGTCACCGACACCAGCGTCGGCAACGTCTGCAAGCATGCTGAGTCCGGCGACGTCGACATCGCGTTCGTCTACACCTCCGATGTCTATCGCTTCGGTGGCGTCAAGGTCGTCGGCACTGTTGCTGCCGATACCCACAAGGACATCGTCTATCCCGCGGCCGTCATCGCCAACTCCGCTAACTCCCAGGCTGCTCAGGCCTTTATCGACTGGTGCCTGACAGACGAGGGCGCTCAGGAGATCTGGCAGAAGTGGGGATTCGAGCTCGCTGGCGAGTAAGCGCACGAGTTAGGCAGTCCCTGCCATAGAGATATGGCGTTGCTGAGTTCTGCGGCCCGATTGGAAACCCGATCGGGCCGCAGTTTTCCCGCTCTTGCAGGGCATTTGCTGCTCCCGCAGCTTTGATGCCGCAGCAAAGTGGTCTATACTTCATCAAGTCTATTGTTGTGAGGACATAATGCCCGCCGAAAGGTTTCCGATGCGCAAGCGCCTCATTTGCATATTCGCGGCCCTAGCGCTCGTCGCAAGCACGCTGCTTGCGCCGTTTGCTTGGGCTGAGGAGGCGCAGCCTGCCGAAGGCGAGATGACCGTCTCGGCCGACAACCTCTCCGCCGTCATCGGCGGTTGCGCGTTCGGCATCAACGATTGCGAGCGCGCCTCCGCGGGAAGCAACGCCAAGATCGGCGGCGCCTACCACGGCTACGCCTACCTGATCGGCGAGAAGGCCAGCGACCTGATGGTGGTGGCCAACTGCAACGCCACCGTCGTCTACATCGACGCGGCGGCCGCCCAGTCCACTGGCTTCGAGGTCTCTTCCGACGCCGATCTGGCGGATTTGCAGTCCTACATCGTGGCCCTTGACGAGGCGAATGCCGGCGGCGGGCTCAAGATCTCGACGAGCGCCCCGTGGCACTTCACCACCGAGAGCTCGATCGACGTCGAGGGCGTGCGCTATACATTCGCCGAGAGCATCGACGGCAAGCGCTACAACTGCGTGATCGGCATCGATGGCTCCGACATCACGGGCTCTTCCAAGCCCACGCATGCGCTCTTCGCCTCGCTGGTCAGGGCGGAGGATACCGCGATCCTCGCCCAGCCCGGCCTGTTCGAGCGCTTTACCTCGTTCCTCTCCAACCTTGATTGGTCGCCTCTGTGGGTAACGCTCAAGACGACGCTCACCGCGATCATCTTCGTCTTCATACTCGGGCTTGCAGCCGGCTACCTATGCCTGCGCATCTCGCCGCGCAAGCGCGACATCTTCGATGCGATCTTCACCATTCCGATGGTCCTGCCGCCAACGGTCTGCGGCTTTCTGCTCCTGCTCGCGCTCGGCAACAACACCGGGCTCGGCCGTTGGTTCATCGACATCGGATTCCCGCTGATCTTCAGCTGGCCCGCAACGGTCATCGCTGCAACCGTCGTCGCCTTCCCGCTGATGTACCGCAGTGCACGCGGTGCGTTCGAGGCGCTAGACCCGAACATGCTCGATGCGGCGCGCACGCTCGGCTGGAGCGAGAGCCGTATCTTCTTCAAGCTCATGCTCCCGCTGGCGTGGAGCTCGATCGCCGCCGGCACGGTACTCGCCTTCGCGCGTGCCCTCGGCGAGTTCGGCGCCACGCTCTTCCTAGCGGGCAACTACCTCGGCATCACGCGAACCATCCCGATCGCGATCTACTTCGAATGGATGAATGGCAACACCGACATCGCGATCTTCTGGACGATAATCATCCTGATCGTCAGCTTCCTGGTGATTCTCTTCATCAACCTCTGGGGGCGCAGGACGACCAAGTACCGCCAGGTGGAGGTGGACGATGCTTGAGGTAGCGGTCAAGAAGGACTGGGGCTCGTTCAAGCTCGACGTGGCCTTCGAAGCGGGCAACGAGACGGTCGGCTTCCTTGGCGCATCTGGATGCGGCAAGTCGCTGACGCTGCGCTGCATCGCGGGCATCGAGCACCCCGACGAGGGCAAGATCGTCGTCAACGGCCAGACCTTCTTCGACAAGGCCGCTGGCAAGAAGGCACGCATCGACCTCACTCCGCAGGAGCGCAAGACGGCGCTGCTCTTCCAGAATTACATGCTCTTCCCGAACATGACGGTGGAGCAGAACGTGCTTGCCGGAGTTTCCAAGGACGCCACCCAGGCGGAGCGCACCGCGATAGTCGAGGACCAGCTCCATCGCTTCGGCCTCATCGGCCTCGGCGGCCGCTATCCCAGCCAGCTCTCCGGCGGCCAGCAGCAGCGCGTGGCGCTGGCCAGGATGCTCGCAGCCCAGCCCGCGATCCTCATGCTCGACGAGCCCTTCTCCGCGCTCGACGCACATCTCAAGAGCGCGCTGGAGCAGAACCTCATCGGTCTATTCAAGGAGTTCGAGGGGACGATCCTCTACGTCAGCCACGACATCGATGAGGCCTTCAGGTTCTGCGACCGCATCGCCGTGGTCGACGCGGGGTCGATCAGCGAGATGGGGTCGAAGGAGGAGATAGTCTACAACCCGAAGAGCCTCGCCGCGGTCAAGCTCTCGGGCTGCAAGAACACCACCGCCGCCGAGTACGTCTCCGACAGCGAGATCTATCTGCCCGATTGGGGCATCAGCCTGTTCAGCGACAAGCCAGTTCCGCACGACGTCAGATGGTTCGGCGTCCGCGCGTTCTTCCTGCGTCGTGCCACCGAGCCCGGCCCGAACGTCTTCCGCGTCCGCGCCGACCGCGTCAGCGACTCGCGCTTCGAGCGATCGGTCATGCTCTCCTTCCTCGATCCGCGCATGAGCGATCAGATGGAGAAGGACATCGCCGAGGAAGAGGAGTCGATGAAATTCCTCAAGCTCCATATCCAATGGAAGGTCGACAAGCTCGCTGTGCCCGCGGACGAGTTGCCCGAGGTGGGCGACGAGCTCCTCATCGAGATTCCGTCCAGCGCGATGTACATGGTCACGAGGTAGTGCAGCGGCGGCGCTTTCTCCAAGATGGTATATAATAGCCATTCGCGAATAGTGAATGGGGGCTTCGTGTGATCGATTCGCATGGAAGGGTAATCGATTACCTGCGCATATCGCTGACCGACCGTTGCAATCTTCGGTGCATCTACTGCATGCCCGAGGATGGCGTGGCGGCGCTCGATCACGAAGACATCCTTCGCATCGAGGAAATCTCCCGAATCGTGCGCGTAGCGGCGCAAACGGGCATCACGCGCGTGCGTCTAACCGGCGGGGAGCCCCTTGTGCGCCATGGCGTGGTCGATCTTGTGCGCGACATCAAGGCCATCCCCGAGATCGAGTCGATCGCGCTGACCACCAACGGCATCCTCCTGCCCGAAATGGCCGACGACCTCAAGGCAGCGGGCCTCTCGCGGGTCAACATCTCGCTCGACACGCTCGACGAGGAGCAATACCACTACATCACGCGCTGGGGGCACGTCAACGACGTTCACGCCGGAATCGATGCGGCGCTGCGCGTCGGGTTCAAGCCGGTCAAGGTGAATTCGGTTGTCATCCGCAGCCTTGATCAGGACGTCTTCGAGTTCGCGCGCATGTCGGTCGACAGGCCGTTGCACATGCGCTTCATCGAATACATGCCCGTGGGAGAGAGCTCCGGCTACGATGGTAGCGGTTGGGGAGAGCAGGACGTGGTCCCCTGCGAGGAGATCATGGAGACGATCAACGCGCGCGCCAGAGAGCTCGGATTTCCCGAACTCGTCCCTGCTGGCAAGCACCGCCCGACGGGTTGGGGGCCAGCGCGCTACTACGAGTTCCCGGGAGCGCAGGGCACCGTTGGATTCATCTCTCCGATCTCCAACCACTTCTGCAGCGAGTGCAACCGCTTGCGCATGACCGCCGACGGCAAGATCCGTCCGTGCCTCTTCAGCGATGAGGAGCTCGACCTGCGTACGGCCGTGCGCGAGGGCACCGACGAGGACATCCGCGAGGTCTTCCTCCAGGCACTGCAGCTCAAACCTGACGAGCACCACAGCAGGGTGGGCACCGCGAGGAAGATGTCGCAGATAGGCGGCTAGCGCAACGAGAGCCCCTCGAGCGTATAATTGCAGCCAAGCAGCTTGACCAAGGAGCATGAAATGGCAGACAACCAGCACCTCACGCACATCGACGAGCAGGGCGACGTTCGCATGGTCGACGTCTCGGAAAAGGCCGACACCCAGCGCATAGCGGTCGCCGAGGGCTTCATCAGCATGCGTCAGGAGACGCTCGATCTCATCACTAGCGGCGAGGCGGCCAAGGGCGACGTCCTTGCCTGCGCGCGCGTCGCCGGCGTCATGGCTGCAAAGAAGACGAGCGACATCATCCCGATGTGCCATCCGCTCAACATCACCAAGGCCAAGGTCTCGTGCGCGCCGGTCCAGGCGGGTCAGCGCGAGGATGGGCGCGTCGGCATCCACGTGGTCACGACCTGCGGAGTCACCGGGAAGACCGGAATCGAGATGGAGGCGCTCACCGCCGCCAGCGTCGCCTGCCTGACGATCTACGACATGTGCAAGGCGGTAGACCGCGGCATGGAGATCATGGACGTGCGCCTGCTGAAGAAGGACGGCGGCAAGAGCGGCCTCTGGCAGAGGGACTAGCCCTCGCAGCTGCTGGCTGGTTGCCAGCATGCTGGACAACGATGCCATCTTTGCATTCGACTGCGCCGCAGCACCCGCAAAGCGCCCGCCACGCCCCGCTCGCCTTGACTTTGCACAATCCTTGCAAATGCCTTGCAGTCCCTTTGCGCGCGTTTCCTAGCATCAGCCTTCGAAAGTCAATCGATCGATTCGAAGAAGAAGGCGAGAAAGGGAACGAGGGTTACATGGTTGCATCTTTGGGAGCAGTGGCATCCGCGGTTATGGCAGAGCCGGTCCTTCTCCTCATCATCGCGCTGGCTCTCGGAGCCACGGCTGTCAACGGAGCCACAGATGCGCCGAATGCCATCGCAACCGTTGTGGGAACGCGCTCCATGAAACCCACTCCGGCCATCGTGATGGCGGCGATTTGCAACTTCGTGGGCCTTGTCTTCATAACGATCGTGAGCACGGCAGTTGCCGACACCATCTTCACCATGGTTGACTTCGGAGGCGACAATCACGCCGCTCTCATCGCGCTTGCCGCCGCTATGGTCGCCATCATCGTCTGGGGCGTCGCCGCCTGGGCATTCGGCATCCCGACGAGCCAGAGCCACTCCCTCATAGCGGGCATCACCGGAGCGGCGATCGCGCTGCAGGGAAGCTTTGCCGGCGTCAACCCCGAGCAATGGGTCAAGGTGATCTACGGACTCGTCGTCAGCACGGGTTTGGGCTTTGGCGCAGGATGGCTGTTCGCGCGAATTATCCGGGTGACCTGCTCCAGGCTTGATCGTCGCAAGGCCGACAGGTTCTTCAGACGGGCCCAGATCGTCGCCGGAGCCGGTGTCGCAGTGCTTCACGGCGCCCAAGACGGCCAGAAGTTCCTGAGCCTGTGCATGCTTGCGATCATGCTCGGGGTCTACGGCACGCCCGAGATGCACAACTTCCCCGTATGGCTCGTGATACTCGTCAGCCTCGTCATATCCCTCGGCACGGCGCTGGGAGGACGCAAGATCATCAAGTCGGTGGGAATGAACATGGTCAAGCTCGAGCCGTATCAAGGCTTTTGCGCCTGCCTCTCGGGCTGTCTGTGCATCGCGCTGGCTACGTTTACGGGCATGCCGGTTTCGACCACCCACACCAATTCGACGGCCGTCATGGGCGTTGGAACGGAGCGACGCCTCCGCGCGGTGCGGTGGAATCTGGCAGGAAACATGGTGCTCACATGGGTGCTCACATTTCCCGGCTGCGGACTCTTGGCATATGCGTTTACCCGCCTGTTCCTTGTGATTCTTTAACTCTCGTTCGGTAATTAACGCAGAACTAGAGTTAGGATTAGATCATGATCTATTACGTTGAAGACGATACGAACATCAGGGAGCTGACCCTCTACGCTCTCAGAAAGGCCGGCCTCGACGCCAAGGGCTTCCCGAGCGGCGAGTCCTTTCTGATAGCTTGCGCCGAGGAGCCTCCCGATCTCATCTTGCTCGATATCATGCTGCCGGGAATCGATGGACTCGAACTGCTCGATCTGATACGCAACGATCGCTCCATCTCGCACGTTCCCGTGATTATGCTCACCGCCAAGGGCACGGAGTATGACAAGGTGCGCGGGCTCGATGCGGGCGCGGACGATTACCTCGCAAAGCCCTTCGGGATGATGGAGCTCGTGAGTCGATGCAACGCCCTCTTGCGAAGGGCGGGCGCATTGTCTCGACGCAACGACGAGATGCTCGAGTGCGGTCCCGTGTCCCTTGGAACCGAGACCCACGAGGTTTTCGTCGGCGATGTGCTCGTCGAGCTGACGCCCAAGGAGTTCGAATTGCTAAGGGCACTGCTCTCCTCGCAGGGCAGGGTTCTTTCGCGTACGAGGATTCTCGAGGACGTATGGGACCTGTCGTATGCTGGGGAGACGCGTACGGTCGACACGCATGTGCAAACGCTTCGCCGCAAGCTCAATGATGCCAGTTCCGGCGCTGGCGATCTTATAAAGACGATTCGCGGTGTGGGCTACTGCATCAAGTTGGAGAGCTGACATGCGTGGATTGCGTACACTCCAGGGCAGGGTCTTCGCCGTTCTGTTCGCGCTGTCGCTTGTCGTGGTGCTTGCGGTGACCGTGGCCATCACGAGCGCGAGCTTCTCGTCATATGAATCCGAGGCGGAGGAGCTGCTCCTCTCCCAGACTTCGACATGCGCCCATGAGATCGAGGGCAAAAGCGCGTCCGAAGCCTGCAGGACGTTGGAGGAGATGCCATTCGTGAACACCCGCTGCACGCTTGTCGCCGAAGACGGGACCGTGCTTTACGACAACTTTGCCGATCCCGCCAGCATGGACAACCATTCCGAGCGCGAGGAGATCGTCACTGCGCGAGAGAGCGGAAGGGTTACCGTGATGCGCAGGTCGCAGACGCTCGGGTCCGACACGCTCTACGCTGCAGTCCAGCTCGACAGCGGGATGATCCTGCGCTTGGCGGAAACCCGCGCCTCCCTCGCGTCCTTTCTCGGCAGCATGTCGACCCAGCTTGCAGTCTCCCTGTTCGCCATCATCGTCATCTCGTTTCTCGTCGCGCGGCTGCTCACCCGCATGATCGTCCGTCCCTTGCGGGAAATCGACCTCAAGAGCGAGGGGGAGGAATCGATAGCGGGAGCCTACGAGGAGCTGCGCCCCCTTCTTCGCCGCATCGATGCGCAGCGCCGCGAGCTCGAGGACAAGAATGCGGAGCTCGAGCGCGCGGTGGTGCAGCGAAGGGAGTTCACGGGCAATGTGAGCCACGAGATGAAAAGCCCGCTTCAGGTGATCAGCGGGTACGCAGAGCTTATGGAGAACGGCATGGTGGCGCCAGAGGACGTTCCCAGGTTCGCGAACCTCATACACCGGGAATCGGATTCCATGCGCGCCCTCATCGACGACGTTCTGGTGCTGTCTCGGCTCGACGAGCGCGCGGATGAGACGCGCGACATGGTGTCGCTATCCCAAGCGTGCCAGCGAGTGGCAAATCGCCTCGAAGCCGCAGCCCAGGAGAAGGGCATCGCCATTCGGCTCGAGCTGGACGAAGAGGTGATCGTTCTCGGAAGCGAGCCTCTCGTCGAGCAGATGGTCTACAACCTGGTCGACAACGCAATCAAGTACAACCAGCGCGGCGGAGTTGCCTGCGTGGCGGTGGCGAACCTTGATGGCAACGCCGTGCTCACGGTTGACGACGATGGCCCGGGAGTGCCCGAAGATCTTCGCGACAGGGTGTTCGAGCGCTTCTATCGCGTTGACACGAGCCGCACGAGAGCGGATGGCGAATCAGGCGGAACGGGCCTCGGGCTTGCGATAGTCAAGCACGCCGCCGGGACGCTTGGAGGGATGGTGAGCGTGGAGGAGTCGCCATTAGGAGGCGCGCGATTCAAGATCGTTCTCCCAGCGAGCCAGATGGATTCCAACTGACGCAGTGCGCCCGCCCCGGTAACGGTTCCGAGGCGGGCGCTTCGTTCAACCTGCCAACTTGGCAGGCACATTCAGCGGACGAGCTCCTAGTACTTGCCGTACTCCTTGACCGTCTCGATCATCGCCATGACGTTCTCGTGCGGCGAGTAGTCGATGCCGTGGCTGGTCTCGAAGATGAATCCGCCGCCAGGGGCCAGCAGGTCGAGGATGCGCTTCGTCTCGTCCTTGATCTGCTCGGGGGTCCTGCGGTCGAGATACGGCGTGTGGAATCCTCCAGCGAGGCACGCGACCCCGCCGAGAACCTTCTTCGCCTTGACCCAGTCGACGTTCTCGAAGTGGTAGACCACCTTGCCGGTCGGCACCTCGGCGAGATGCTCGAGACGCGTGGTGTAGGGGCCCTCGGTGTAGATGTAGGGGATCATGCCCACGTCGATGATATGGTTGATGATGATCTGCAGGTGGTTCCAGTAGAACTTGACGTAGTCCTCGTCGCTCATGAAGCCGTCCATACCCTTGTGCAGCGGCATGAAGACGTACTTGCCTGGCCATGCCTGCGCCGCCATGTCGATCATCATCAGCTGGTTCTGGAGCTCCTCCTCGCAAAACGCCATGACCTCCTTGGGATACTCGCCCATGTCGATCAGGCCGTCGACGGTGCCGCGGTAGAAGTCGCTGTAGGTGTCGAAGGGAACGGAGGCCATCGCGCGGGTCATCACCGGGTAGCCAGCCTCCTCGATAGCAGCGTTGAGACCCGCCATCGCCGGGCCGTTGACCATGAGCTTGTCGCCGATGGCCCAGAGCTTCTCGACCATGTTGCGGAAGTCCGGATGGCTGAAGGTGCCCGCCATCTGCAGGAAGCTGACGAACGGGTTGAGCCCGCGGGCGGGAATCATGGCCAGTGGAGCGAGCAGGCCGCTCGAGCGCGGTGCGCCCTTCGAGAGCGCCCACTCGGCGCGGTTGTACGTGAAGTCCTCGACCTCGTCATCTTCTACCACCGGGAACTCGAGGAACTGGTGGATAGAGTTCTTGTCGATCCTGGCGTTGGGCATGCCGGCCCACATGATCGTCTTCGGATCGGCGAGCTCGTAGATCGGGCCCATGCCGACGTTGACGTAGTCTTGGCCCATGACCATGTCTGGGTCGAACTCCTCGGCGAATCTCAGCATGTCTGCGGTTGCCAGCTCTGCCTTCTCGTCGTAGAGGATTTCCGCCATCGTGTGGCCGGCATCGTAGAATGGGAAGCACTGCAGAATCGGATTGATGGGTACGCGATCTGGTTCCTTGAGGGCAATCGCGTCGTACAATCTGCTTATCTTCTCGTCGTATTTGGCTTGATTGGACATAGTTACCCCTTTCCATGCGTTGCGAGTCGTCTTTGCTGCGGCTGCGCGGCCATGCCAGCTGCCACGCGTTCGCGAAGAATGCATCGATTGCCAGTCAGACGCATTCGGTATCCCTGTGATTCAAATTATAGAGAGGTTTCCAAAGTTGACGTTCGTAATTGACGATTTGCTTACATATGTAGTGAAATGACGAGCGCGCTCCGGTGGCTCTGCGCTGTTGGATTCGGCAGCGAGCGAGCACGATATGGGCGCCCCACAGCTCGTTTTGTGCGAGAATGTTGCTGAACCGCGCAATCGAAGAAAGGTTTCCAATGGAGAGCACTGCCAGCACGATCGAAACCCCGAGACTCATTCTGCGTCCGTGGAGGGCAAGCGATGCCCGCGCTCTCTACGTTGCAACCTGCGATCCCGAGGTTGGCTCGAAGGCGGGCTGGGCGCCCCATAGGAGCGTCGAGGAGTGCAGGCGGGCGATAGTCGATGCGCTCATGGCACCCGGGAACTACGCGCTGACCATCAAGGGAACCGCTCGCTCGATACGCCCTGTGGGCTCGATAGAGCTCACCCTCGGTGGCGGCGACGACCTCGACATCGGAGCCGACGAGGCGGAGCTCACGTTCTGGATCGCAAAGCCCTTCTGGGGCAACGGCTACATGCCGGAGGCGATCATCGCGCTGCTGCGCCATGCCTTCCTCGACCTTGGGCTATCGGCCGTATGGTGCGGTTACTTCGAGGGCAATGCCCAGGGTGCACGCGTGCAGGAGAAGACGGGCTTCATCTTCCAGTACACGATTGCCGACGCGCCGAGACCGTTCTACAGCGACACCGCCATCAAGCATTTCACTCGCCTGACCCGAGAGGAATGGCAGAGGGGGCAGGGCAACGACCCCATCGATTCCGCTTCCGTAGCCAATCAGCTTGACGAGGCAGCCGACCTCATCGAGAGAATCCCACTGGTCGCTCAGATTCGCTCGGGCGGCCAGACCGGCGCCGATCGCGGCTCGCTGGATGCGGCGCGCGAGGCGGGCATCCCGATCTGCGGATGGTGCCCCGCCAACGGGCTTGCAGAGGACTCGACCCCCGGCCACACGCTGCTCGAGCTATACCCCGAGCTCGTTCCCACGCCGTCGGCGGGCTATGTGCAGCGCACCGCATGGAACGTGCGCGACTCCCACGCCACGCTGATAGTGGCACCCGATGGCCTGGAGCCAGGCAGCGGCACCGAGATGACCAAGCGCTTTGCAGAGGCGTATGGCAGACCATGCATAGTGGTGGCGGGGCCAGAGGACCTGGACGACATCATCCCGTGGCTGGAGCGCGAGGGCAGGGGCCTGGTGCTCAACGTTGCCGGGCCGCGCGAGTCGAAGCTCCCCGGCGTCTACGAGATCACCAAAGCGGTGATCGCAGCGCTGTTGGGCGGCGAGTTGGGCTAAGCGGGGGGAAGCAAGCGCACCTGCCCTGCTGTATGCAAATTTTGGAATCATGCGAATGTGATGCGGGCTTCGGGAGGCCGATTCACGCGCATCCACTTACCAATAATAACCAGCTCGCCGCTTGATTTTTCCACTCCGACCCACTCTCCCTGGGATACAAACGAAACGTAAATGTATAGAAGGGACCAGTATGTACCATATTTCCAAAGATGCACGCGCGAGGAAATCGGCCACACTGATCTGCGATGCGGTTCTTGAGCTGGCACAGACGAAGAAGCTCGACTACATCAATGTTTCGGACATCCAAAAGCAGTCGACGGTCAGCCGTAGCACCTTCTATCGCCTTTTCGACAACATCATGGACGTGTTGGCGTACATGTGCGACCAGATGGTCGACGCCACCACGCGCAAAGCAGATGAGATCGGCGATGTTTCAAGGCGAGAAGCCATGCTCTCGATCATCACCAACGGAATGGAGAACTCCGCCCTGCTTCAGATTCTCGTGGAAAACAACCACGTCGACATACTGTATCGCTCCTATCTCAAGCATGCGGAAGACATCGTCAAGCAGGTCGACAGCGATTTGACTGCAGACGATGCAGTCGCGCAGTATCTCATACACGACATGCCGATCTTCGTATCGTCCATGCTCTACACATGGGTTCAGCGCGGCCAGCGCGAAACCCCCGAGGAGCTTTTCGAGATCTTCAAGAAGTGCTTCTCGTATGGCGCGGCGATGTTCGGAACGAACGACTAGGGCCTTTTCGCCAGCTTTTCCATAATCGAGGGGATATCTATCCCTTGCGGGCAGTGCTGTGCGCAAGCGCCGCAGCCCACGCATGTCTCGGGGCCGTTTTCCAGCCAGCTCAGCTGATCTTCGGCAGCGCTCTCGTTTCCCATTGCAAGCTCGTTGAAGGCATCCATCGCCACGGGGATGTCTATGCCCGCCGGGCAGCTCTCGGTGCAGTACCTGCATGCGGTGCACGGGGCAGCCATCGACTCCCTGATCGCACCGCACGACTTCAGCACCAGTTCGACCTCGCGGGCATTGAGCGCCCTGTCGTTGAAGGTCGCGACGTTGTCCGTCAGCTGCTCGAGATTCGACATTCCGGAGAGGATGACCTTCGCGTTGTCGAAGCGCTTCACCCAGCGCATCGCCCATGAGGCGGCGCTCCAATCGGGTTGCAGGCTGCGCATCTCGGTTGCGTCTCCGACGAACTTTGCGAGCTTTCCGCCGCGCACCGGCTCCATGATGACCAGCGGAATCCCGCGCTGCTCGAAGAGCTCGTACTCCTCCTTGGCGGTTCCGTTGACCCAGTCGTAGTAGTTGAATTGGATTTGCGCGAAGTCCCAGTCGTGTTCGTCTGCGAAGCGCCGCGAGGTCTTGACCGATGCGTGCGTCGAGAAGCCGAACTGCCCGATCTTGCCCTGCTCCTTCATGCGCTGGAAGTATTCGATGCTGCCCTTGTTCGTGTAGGTCTTGTAGCTGCTGTCGGTGAGGCCGTGGATGAGGTAGAAGTCGATGAAGTCGACCTTAAGGCGCCTGAGCTGGTTCTCGAACGCCTTGCGGTAGTCGGGGTGACCGAGCGCGTAGTACTTGGTGGCGATGTGGAAGCTGTCGCGGTCGTAGCGCTTGACGAGCGCCTTGCCGAGGAACTCCTCCGAGCCCAGGTAGACGATCGCGGCATCGTAGTAGTTGATTCCGAGCTCCTGCGTGGTGCTGATGAGCCTCTCCGCGCGCTTGTAGTCGATGCCTCCGAGCTTGGCGATGCTCCTGGGCAGGCGCATGTTGCCCATGCCGAGCCTAGAGACCTTCACGCCGTTGAGATCCACGTATTCCATCGGTGCCGCCTTTCGCTTGGGTGGCGCTGCTGGATGGGCCGAGGTGGCGCTGCTGTTGCCGGTGACCGCGGCGTTCTAGTGGCCTTCGCCCGCCATCATGTGGGCAGCGTGCTCGAGGACGCCGACGACGCCCTCCCAGTTCTCGCGCGCGGCCTTCTCGCTGCCGGGGAAGTTGATGACGAGGGTGCGCCCGCGCTGCGCCGCGATGGCCCTGGAGAGCATCGCTCGCGGCGTGATCTGCATGCTGTGGGCGCGCATTCCCTCGGCGATGCCGGGAACCTCGCGCTCGCAGACGGCGCGCGTGGCCTCGGGGGTCACGTCGCGCAGCGAGAGACCGCTTCCGCCGCAGGTCAGGATGATGTCGACATCGAGGTCGTCCGCCGCCTCGACTATCGCCAGGGAGATCTGCTCGATCTCGTCCTTGACGATGACATGGCTTTCGCAGATCCAGCCCTGCTCGGCAATCAGGCCCGCCAGCGCCGCGCCTGCGGTGTCCTGCTCGATCGTGCGCGTGTCGGAGCACGTGATGATTGCAAACCTGATCTTCATTGGCTCGTAACTCTCGCCCATAGCCCTCTCCTTGCTTCGCGCGCTGTGCGCCGGCCTCTAGAGCACGACCTCCTCGGGGACGTCGAGCAGCACGCAGTCGAGGATGTCCCCGGCCTTAGCGCTGACCTCGCCCTCGGGCAGGATGGCCATGCAGTTGGTCTTTTGGATCACGCCGAAGAGCCCCGAGCTCTGGTTCTTAGCGGGGGTCACCTCGAGCTCTCCGTCCGCGCCCTTGGTAAGCGTAGAGCGCATGAAGAGGCGGCGCGGGTCCTTCTTCTTGCGGTCGCAGGTGAGCCTCGCCTTGACCATCGGGTGCTCGAAGCAGCTGTAGCCCTGCATCTTGCGCAGCGCCGGGCGGATGATGAGTTCGAAGCCCATGTACGCCGCCGCGGGATTGCCAGGCAGCCCGAAGACCGGCGTGTCGTTGACGATGCCGAAGGTCTGCGCCTTGCCCGGGCGCATGTTGACCGTGGTCATCAGCAGATCGCCCTGCTCCTCGACGATCTTCTTGATGAAGTCGAAGTCGCCGTTAGAGGCGCCTCCGGAGGTGATGACGAAGTCGTGGCCCTCTGTTGCGGCGAGCACGGCGGTGGAGAGCTCGGCCTCGTCGTCTGCCACGATCGGGAGGATCTCGGGGATGCAGCCGGCGGCGCGGGCGCAGGCGGCCAGTGCGTAGCTGTTGGAGTTGCGGATCTGGGCCGGCGCGGGCTTGACGCTAGGCTCGACGAGCTCGCTGCCGATCGAGATGATGGCGACCTTCGGGCGCGAGTAGACCGGCACTTCGAGGATCCCGCAGCCGGCTATGAAGCCGATGCCCGCGGTTCCGATGGGCTCGCCTGCGGTGATGATGGTCTCGCCGGCCTTGGCCTCCTCGCCTGCTGCGCGGATGTTGTCGCCCACGGCGGCAGGGGAGGTGAAGGAGACGCGGCTTCCCGTGCGCCCATCGCCGGAGACCACGCCGACGATCTCGTACTTGACGACGGCGTCGAAGCACTCGGGCAGCGGTGCGCCGGTCATGATGCGAACGCACTGACCATCGGCGGCGTCGCCCTCATAGGCCACTCCCGCCGGCACCTCGAAGATCACGTCGAGCTCCACCGGGAAGTCTGCGGACGCGCCAGCCAGCGAGGCGCTCTTGACTGCGAAACCGTCCATGGCGGAGTGCGCGAAGGGGCTGACGTCGATGTCGCTCGCGAGGTCGGCGGCGGCCACGCGTCCAGCTGCATCGAGCAGCGGCACGGTCTCAGATTCGAGCGCGCTGACGCGGGAGAGAACGAGTTCGCGGGCCTCTTCGAGGGAGATCATCTCTGGCATTGCGGTTCCTTTCCTGCCTTGCGAAGCCGAGGCTGCTTTGGCGGCCGCCTCAGCGGTTTATCCTTGAATATGATAGCCCATCGAAGGGCGAAAACTGCTGCCGTGGTCGGACAATTGCGCTATCGTACGCTTGTAGGCGCAAGGGGAGAGGAGGCGCGTCGCATGAGAATCATAATCTCGCCGGCCAAGCAGATGCACAGGCTAGATGAGGCGCTCGATTGGCAGGACCTGCCCTCGCTCATAGACCGCGCCCAAGAGGTGCTCGATTGGTTGCGGCTGCTCTCGTATCCCGAGGCTAAGGCGCTCTGGGGCACCAACGACAAGCTCACCCTCCAGAACTACGAGCTGCTTGGCGAAGTCGACCTGCGCGAGGGGCTCACGCCGGCCATTCTGGCCTACGACGGCATCGCGTACAAGTACATGGCGCCTTCGGTCTTCGAAGCCGGGCAGTTCGACTACGTTCAGGAGCATCTGCGCATCATCTCCGGCTTCTATGGGATCCTGCGCCCGCTCGATGGCGTGGTGCCCTACAGGTTGGAGATGCAGGCGAAGGCTCACGTGGGTGGCACGCGCGACCTCTACGAGTACTGGGGAGGCGCGCTCTACGACGAGCTGCTGCGCGATGACGGCTCGCGTACGGTTGTCAACCTTGCCTCGAAGGAGTACTCCAAGGCCGTCGAATCGCATCTGCAGCCTAGCGATAAATTCCTCACATGCACGTTTGCCGAGGAACAAAGCGGCAAACTGGTACAAAAGGGCGTCTACTGCAAGATGGCGCGCGGGGAGATGGTACGATATATGGCGGAGCGCGGAATCGAGGAGCTCGAGGAACTGAAGGGCTTCGACCGACTTGGCTACGCGTTCGCGCCGGAGCTCTCGAGCGAGGACGAATACGTCTTCCTGGGGCAGCCCAAGCGCAAGCGGCCCCGCTGAGGCGTTCGGCGGGCGTTCCCGCACATTGCAGTATTACGAATGCGGAAATCGTAATACCGATATAGGCAAACAGCGTTATAATCGCAACGTCTTGAAAAGAAGAGAAGGAGATCGAAATGGCATGTTTCCTCGTTAGTGGTGGTGAGGCAATCGTCGTGACCGCCGTTCGCGCCGCTGTCAAGAAGAGCGAGCAGAAGAAGGGCATCGTCGATGAGAAGGGCAAGCAGATCACCGACCCTGCAGAGCATGGCATCTGCTGGACCCGCAAGCTCGGATGGCTCATGAATATGCTTTGGGGCGGAGTGCTCCTCCTGGCAATCGAGCACATCTGGCATGGGGAGGTGGTTCTCTGGCCACCCTTCCTGACCGCCGCGAGCGTTCCCGGCGAGATGGCAACGGTCCTGCACGAGATGGCAACGGTAGGCGTGGCGATGGCCGTGCTTGTCACGGTGACATGGCTCGTGGTCACGTTCGTGGCCGATGCGGTAGTCAAGCGCTCCGCCAAGACCGAGGCCGCCAAGGAGGCTGAGCTCTAATGACCCTGATGATCACGCTGCTCGCAGCAGTTGTCGCCTCGATCGTCTGGTACTCCAAGGCTCCCAACAGCACGTTCAGCATCGGCTCCCTTGCGCTCATGTACTGGGCGGCAACGCTGATGTGGTGCGTCGACGGCATTGCATGTCTGGTCGAGGGCGAGGCCTTCATCGAGATCGCCGACACCGCGGCAATGCTCGATGATGCGGTTCTCGGGCTCGTCGTCGTGATCGTCGGCCTGGCGGTCTGGGCCGTCATCAACATCGCGCGCGACCCCAAGAGGATCTTCTCCAAGGCGCTCACCAAGTAGCGAAACCGCTGCATATCTCTTAAGTCTTCCGGTGCTGGCCAGACGGTCGGCGCCGGATTTCTTTTGGGAAGAGTGCTTTCCCGACGCCCCTAAAGCGCAGCTCCGGCGCCCCAACCTGCAGCCTCCAGCATATTTCCGCGCGTTTATGCAACAGCTGCTGCCCGTCCGTCCACGCTATCCCTTTTACGCGGGTGCCATGTGCGCTATCATTCATGTATTCGAACCGATAACTAGGAGGGCCAAGATGTCCGGACATTCGAAATGGGCGACCACAAAGCATCGCAAGGCAGCGCAGGACTCCAAGAGATCCGCCCTGTTCTCGAAGCTTTCCCGCAACATCACCGTTGCCGCCAAGGAGGGCGGCGACCCCAATCCCGATAACAACGCAGCGCTCGCAGCCGCGATCACCAAGGCCAAGGGCTATTCGCTTCCCAAGGACAAGATCGAGTCCGCGATCAAGAAGGCCTTCGGCTCCGGCTCCGACGGCGCGAACTACGAGACCGTGGTCTACGAGGGCTATGGCCCTGCTGGCGTCGCGTTCTACTGCGAGGCCCTCACCGACAACCGCAACCGCACCGCCGCGGACGTCCGCTCCGCGTTCACGCATTCCGGCGGCAACCTCGGCACCAGCGGCTCGGTTGCCTTCCAGTTCGAGCGCAAGGGCCAGATCATCATCGACAAGGCCCAGTGCGAGGACGAGGACGAGCTGATGATGGCGGTCGCCGAGGCTGGCGGAGACGATTACGAGGATGCCGAGGACGAGTGGATCATCTACACCGAGTTCACCGCCCTCAACGACGTGCGCATCGCGCTTGGCGAGCAGGGCATCGAGATCAAGGGCGCCGAGCCGATCATGCAGCCCACCAACCCCACCCAGGTCAGCGTCGCTGACGCGCGCAAGGTCATGAGGCTCGTCGATAGGCTCGAGGACCTCGAGGACATCCAGAACGTCTACAACACGATGGACATCACCGACGAGATCGCCGCGGCGCTCGAGGAGTAGTTGCTGGCGCAAACAGGCCAATGATGTGAGCGATGGGGCGCTGGCGCAGGCCAGCGCCCCCTCTTTGCGCCTCGAGCGCCTTTTGGGGCCGAGCCGTGGAAATCCTGTGGCAAAAAATCGCCGAAATGTACGATTTTCGGGGGTGGAACCTCCTCGGTAGCCAAAATACCGAGTTTTGTACGATTTTTTCCAGCGCTTCCCGAAAGCGCGATGCCAGCTACGGCAAAACCGCAGGTCAGAGGGCTTGTCTGCTTTTGCGAATGCGAATCCCCTTCGAAAAATCGTACAAAAGTCGGAAAAATGGTCAGCGCAAGCCCGAAAATGGCCGAAATCATACAAAAGTCCAGTTTTTTGGCCATTGCGATCGCGGAATCAGCAAGCGAAGGCCGCGTCCGAACGAAAAGGCCGCGTCCGAATCGCTCGGGTGCGGCCTTTTGGTGGTGCGGGACGGGCGCGGCTATGCTGCCGGCGCGGCTATGTTGCCAGCGCGGCTAGACGCAGGTGGGGAAGGAAAGGATCGCCTTGAAGAGGTCCCCGTCGATCTTCAGGTCGAACGTGCCGCGCTGCAGTTCGGTGAGGCTGCGCGCGATCGCGAGGCCTAGGCCGCTGCCCTCGGTGCTCCTCGACTGGTCGCCGCGCACGAAGCGCTCCATCAGCTCGTCGGCCGTGATGTTCAGCGGGTCGCGCGAGGTGTTGCGGAACGTGATGACCGCCGCGTCTCCAACCGTCTCGAGCGTAACGTAGACGCGCGTGCCGGGGGCGGAGTACTTGCAGATGTTGCCCATCAGGTTGTTGAAGATTCTCCAAAGGTGCCTGGTGTCGGCGTTGATCGCAACGTTCTCCGCGCGCGTGTCGATGACCAGCTGCAGCCCCTGATCCTCGAGCTTGAACTCGAATTCGCCGACGACCTGGCTCAGGATGATCCCGAGGTCGCAGCGCTCGAGATTGATTTCGACCGTTCCGCTCGAGGCCTTCGAGGCATCGACGAGATCGCTGACGAGATGCTTGAGCCTGTTGGCCTGGCGCCCGATGACCTCTGTGTACTCGCGGATCTTCTCGTTGTCGGTCTCCTCCTTCGAGAGCAGGTCGGCGTAGTTGACGATCGAGGTGACCGGGGTCTTGATGTCATGCGAGACGTTGGTGATCAGTTCGGTGCGCATGCGCTCGCTGCGAACACCCTCCTCGACAGCCTCGGCGAGTCCTTCGGCGATCGCGTTGAGCTCCTCACCGTGGCGTTTCAGGCCACCGCGCATCTTGGAGGTGTCGACGCGATAGTCGTAGTTGCCGGCGGCAAGCTGCTCGCGTGCCTCCTCGAGCCCGCGCATAGACCAGGCCGCTCCGATGGCCAGCACTATGAAGATCACGTTCAGGAGGACGAAGAAGATAACGAGCCCTTCCATGTCGCACTCGTTGATGAAGATCGCGACAGCGATGAGCTCGATGATGACTACCGCGGCGATGATGATCACCGTGCGCTTGATGAGGCCGAAGCGCTTGAGCCAACGGCCTATCCAGCGGAAGAGGCGCGTGACCGCAAGTCCGCTTACGAGCGTGTGCATCTTGATCCTGCTGGCAAGCGCCATCGACCAGAGGATGACCACAGCGCCGACGATCGCGCCGAAGAGCGACAGCCCGATCATAGCCGATACGAAGCCCGAGCCTGCGAGGATGTGAGAGCCTATGGCTTCGAGCAGGAACATCATCAGAGCCGTTATCGCAACCACGGCGACGGTCAAGATGTCGAGCGGGATCTTGGCGAAGCGGCCGGGAACGAGCCCGTTGGCGTCGGGGCGGTGCCCGACGCTCTTGAGCAGTGCGATGAAGGCTGCGAGCGCGATGGCGAAGAACAGTATCATCAGTCCGACCAGGATCCAGCGGATGCTGTAGAGCGTCGTGCACTCCTTGAAGGCGGTGAGGATGGCGCCGTCCATGGTGGGCTCGGCCGAAACGGTGCATTCCACCGTGTACATGACCGTTTCGGAGTTGCTCTCCATCAGCTCGCCGCTGCCGTCGATCTCGTTGCCCTCCTCGTCGTAGTAGACGTAATCGAGCGGCTTGTCCTCCTGAACCAGATCGGATCCGTCGACCTCGACCCAGACCTCCATGCTGAGCCACACGTCGTCGGAGGCGAAGTCATCTCCCTCGTAGACGAGTAGCGGCTCATCGCCATTTGCGGCGGTGTAGATCGCGACGGACGTAAGGCTCGTCTCGTCGACGATGCCGATGATGTTCTTCTTGCCGTTCGCGGTGACGCGGTCGGGCGAATCATGGTCGATTGCCTCGGAGGTCATCCCGGCGATCATCCCTCCTGCGACGCTCTTGTATGCGGCGGCGAGTGCGTCGCTTTCAGAGTCCGCGCCGTAAATGTCGTACTTCGTGCCTCCGTAGAGCGCGGTGCCCAGGCAGACGAAGAACGCGAGCGCGAATATCAGCGCTATGGCGAACATGCTTCCCTTGTAGCCATTCGAGCAACGGCGGTTCTTGGGCATCTTCAGCTCGGTGGTCTCCGCGGCCAGTTCGGCGGTCTCGTTCAGGTTATCAAAGGATCGACTCATCGATTCCCTCTCCCTTCGATCTTGTAGCCCTGCCCGAAGACCATCTTTATGTATCTGGGCTCGGCAGGTTCTATCTCCAGCTTCTCGCGCAGGTGCCGGATGTGAACCGCCACGGTCTTGTCGGTGCCGAACGGCTCCTCCTTCCACACCTCGCGATATATGTCCTTGGGAGAGAAGACCTGCCCCGGGTTGGACATGAGCAGCTTAAGGATGTCGAACTCCTTCGGCGTCAGCGAGACAGGCTCGCCATCGAGGCGGACCTCCTTCGCCTTGTCGTCGAGCTCGATGCCGCCTATGACCAGCTGATCGGGTTGCACAACAGCAGATCCGAGATGGATGTAGCGCCTGAGCTGCGAATGGACCCTGGCGGCGACCTCGACCGGGTTGAAGGGCTTGGTGATGTAATCGTCGGCGCCGACGTTGAGCCCCAGGATCTTGTCGCTGTCCTCGGATTTCGCAGTCAGGAGGATGATCGGGACGTTGCTGCTCTCGCGGATCTTCGCCATCGCGGAGATGCCATCGAGCTGCGGCATCATGATGTCCATGATCACCAGGTGGACCTCCTCATCTTCGACGATCTTTAGCGCATCGATGCCGTTGAACGCCTCAAAGAAGCGGTACTCTGGGTTTGCGAGGTAGATTTTCAGGGCGTTCACGATGTCTTTTTCGTCGTCGCAGATCAAGATGTTGTACATGGCTTCCCTCCCGTGGAGCATTATGCGCTCGGCGCCGATTAAGGTTAAAGGTGTCGCGAGTTTAAGAATTCCTTAAGAGCCTTAAGAACCTATTAAGAACCCTGTGGCTTGCGGCGCCTAGGTTGGCCCAAACAGCCGCAAACCCTAGGATAGCAGTGCCGAAGTGCGCCCTCGCTGCCATCGATCTTTTTGCGCAGCAATTCCACTTGCACACGAACAAATGTTCGTATAGAATCATTGCGACGGCATATCGAAGGCGAGGAAGATGTCGCAGCCAACGTTCATCTTGGGAATCGATCCAGGCCTGGCGAACACGGGCTGGGGAATCATCGAGGTTGCCGGCAGCAAGAAGAGCTGCCTGGCCTATGGGTGCATCTCCACTGCGGCAGGCGATCCCATCGACTTGCGCCTCAAGCAGATCTACGATGGCATCTCCGCCGTCATCGAGCGCTACCATCCCACCGAGCTCGGCATCGAGTCGATCTTCTTCAGCGCCAACGCCAAGAGCGCCATCGCCACTGGCCAGGCCAGGGGAGCCGCGCTCGTCGCCGTTGCCGGGGCCGGCCTCGAGGTTGGCGAATACACTCCGCTGCAAATCAAGCAGACCATCGTCGGCAACGGAGTGGCCACCAAGGAGCAAATCCAATACATGGTACGCGCAATCCTCAAGCTCGACCACGTTCCCAAGCCCGATCATGCCGCAGATGCCCTGGGCGCTGCCATCTGCCATGCCAACTTCCGCAACGACGCGCTGCGGAGATCCTTGAAGAAGGAGGCTGCCCGATGATCTCTTACCTGCGCGGATTCCTAGCCGCCAGAAATGCGCAATACGTAGTCATCGACGTCGGCGGGGTGGGCTACCAGGTATTCATGCCCTCCGTTGCCGCCGAGGCGCTCGGCACCATCGGCGAGGAGGTCACCGCCTACACGTACATGCAGGTTTCCGAGGCGGGCGTGGCCCTCTACGGCTTTTCCAACGAGCAGGAGAAGGCCGTCTTCGAAAAGCTCATCAGCGTTTCAGGCGTAGGCCCCAAGGTCGCCATCAGCGCCCTTTCCGCCTACAGCTCCAACGACCTCATGGGAATCATCGCAACGCAGGACGCCGCGCGTCTCGCCAAGATCCCCGGCATCGGCAAGAAGACCGCGCAGCGCATTCTGGTCGATCTCAAGGATTCGTTCGAGTCGTTTGCCGCAATGTCGCTCGGAGATTCGGGTGCTGATGCACAGCCTGCAATCCAGGGGTCCGAGGCTGTCGAGGCGTTGCTGTCGATGGGCTTCACCATGGAAGAGGCCAACCTGGCCATCAAGAGCTATACTGGACCAGACGATACCCAGGAGATCGTGCGGTTCGCGCTCAAGAGGCTTGGCGGATTTTAGGAGCGTATAGTTGGTTGCCAATGGGAAAGATGTAGTCTGGGAGGCTGGGGACGCCAACGAGCGCCTCGCCGCCTACGATGACGCAGCATCGCGCACTATGGACCCCGAGCTCAGCGTCGAGGATCTCGGCATCGATCGTTCGCTTCGCCCCAAGAGACTCGAGGAGTACATCGGCCAAGAGCGCGTTAAGGAGAACCTCCGCGTGCTTATCGAGGCTTCGCTCAAGCGCGGCGGAACGCTCGACCACATCCTCTTCTCAGGTCCTCCGGGGCTCGGCAAGACCACGTTGGCCTCCGTTGTCGCCAATGAGCTCGACGTCTCCCTGCGCGCCACCAGCGGTCCGGCTATCGAGCGTGCGGGCGACCTCGCGGCGCTGCTCACCAACTTGGAGCCCGGCGACATCCTCTTCATCGACGAGATCCATCGTCTCAACCGTGCTGTGGAGGAGGTCCTCTACCCGGCAATGGAGGATTGCTTCCTCGACATCGTCATCGGCAAGGGCCCGGCGGCGCGTTCGCTGCGCCTCGACCTCGCCCCCTTCACGCTCATCGGCGCCACCACGCGCACCGGACTGCTCACTGGCCCTCTGCGCGACAGGTTCGGCATGGCATTCCGTCTCGACTACTACAGCACCGAGGAGCTCGCGCAGATCGTGGTGCGCTCGGCGCAGAAGCTCGATGTCAGCATCGATTCCGACGGCGCGCTCGAGATCGCCAGCCGCAGCCGCGGAACCCCGCGTTTGGCCAACAGGCTGCTCAAGCGCGTGCGCGACTTCGCGGAGGTGCGCGCCCAGGGCTACATCGACGCGCAGGTTGCCTCGGAGGCGCTCTCGTTCTTCGAGGTCGACGAGATCGGCCTCGACGTGATGGACGTCAAGATTCTCACGCTGCTGGCGGATACCTTCGCCGGCAAGCCCGTTGGCCTCAGCACGCTCGCGTCCGCGCTCGGAGAGGACCCGGGCACCCTCGAGGATGTCTACGAGCCGTTCCTGCTCCAGCGCGGCCTCATCTCCCGCACTGCAAAGGGTCGCGTGGCCACCAAGAGGGCATTCGATCATCTCGGCATACCATATCCGCTCTAGGCTATAGACGCTTGGCAGGGGAGATCGATGGCTATTCGGCAAGACTATCTCATGCGCATGATCCTCGACTTGGCAACGGCCATCGCCAAGGCTCTGCGCGGCCAAGGTGACGGCAATCCCGATATCGACGACCTCGAACTCGCCATCGGGGATGCGGTCAACATGGATCCGGAGCTCTTCTTCTCGCTCGATCCCGATTCTATGGTGCTGATGCTGCAGATCGGCGATCTGGGCGACGAGGCCGCCTCCTTCGTGGTGCGCTCGATGCTCCTCGACGCGATGTTCCTGCAGGCCGAGGGCAAGATTGGCCTTGGGGAGCTGCGCAGGCGCCAGGCAGAGGCCATCGCGTCGGCGTTCGGGTGCGACGTCAAGCTGACCACGATGACGGTCGAAGAGCTCGCGGAGCCCTTCCTCATCACGCTTTCCGAAAGCGATCGCTGGCCTGAGGAATAGCCTTGCACCCATGTTTAGCCGCCACTGCACGACAACCATGCAGACTCCGCCATAGTGTTGGCTAAAACGCCAATTTCTACCCCATAAACTCTTGCTTCGGTCATAAAAAATCAATACGAATTTAAATTTTGTTGAAAAGCCGCTGCCCGCGCCTTTTTGCTGTGATAAACTGGAAAAGCCCGAAAAGGGCGTTTTAGCAGCGAATATGACTGCGAAAGAAGGAAGAAAGGCTCGAAATGGCAAGAGGAAAAGTTAAGTGGTTCAACGCTGAGAAGGGATATGGATTCATCTCCAGAGAAGACGGGGATGACCTCTTCGTCCACTATTCCGAGATTCAGTGCGAAGGCTATAAGACCTTGGACGAGGGCGCTGAAGTCGAGTTCGACATCACCACTGGTCAGAACGGCAAGCTTCAGGCGAGCAACGTCGTCAAGCTTTAATTGCAAGGTTTGAAATCCTACGGGGAGGCGATTGGCAACGATCGCCTCTTTTGGTCTGCAAAAGCAGGTTTTCAAAGGGTTTGCAGGTTCCAAGAGGTTTGAATGAAAGTCGCACTGCACGCATGCTGCGGGCCATGTTCCACCGTGGCGCTTAGAGAGCTATCCCAGCAAGGCCACGACACAGCCATCTTCTTCTCCAACTCGAACATCCACCCGGAATCGGAGTATCTGCGGCGCCTCGACACGATCGAGGCCTACGCCAGCGCGCTTGGCATCGAGCTCGTTGCGGACGAATACGTGCCGAACAGGTGGATCGACGCAATAGGGGAGTGCAAGGAGCGCACCCCCGAGCGCTGCAGGCGCTGCTATCGTCTGAGGTTCGAGCGCACCGCCGATTTCGCCGCGAATAACGGTTTCGAGGCTATCGCCACGTCGCTTTCGGTCAGCCCCTACCAATTCACCCAGGTTATCAACGAGGAGCTAGAAGCCGCTGCCGAGCGGCACGGGCTCGTCGCGCTGCCAGCGGACTACCGCGAGATGTACCAGGATTCGGTTGATTTGTCGCGCGAGGCCAATATGTACCGCCAGAACTACTGCGGTTGCATGTACTCGATGGTGGAGGCGGCCGAGGAGCGCACCGAAAGGCGCAAGGCCCGCAAAGCCGCCAAGCGCGCTGCCAAGTCTGCCGAGGGTGGCGAGGGCTAGCCGCCTGATAGGTGTACCCGCTGCGCCCCCAATCCATGTAGAATGTTCTTCGCAGGTCTTACGCGGCGTTGACCGCATGGCCCGCCAACGATGGTACCGACCACAGGAACGCAGATGCTCGTATCCGACTTCGATTACAACCTTCCCGAGGAACTCATCGCGCAGACGCCGATGGAACCGCGCGACGAGTGCCGGCTCATGGTTCTCGGGCGTCAAAGCGGAGCAATCGAGCATCGCATCTTCAAGGACATCGCGGAGTACCTGCGTCCCGGTGACCTGCTCGTCGCCAACGAATCGCGCGTGCTGGCATCGCGTCTGCTCGGCCGCAAAGTGCCAACCGGCGGCAACGCAGAGGTGCTCCTGCTTCGCCAGCACGGCCCAATCGCATCCTCACAAGCTGCGCTTTGGGAGGCGCTCGTCAAGCCCGGCAAGAGGCTAAAGCCCGGAGCTGCCGTGGAGTTCGTCGAGCGCGACTCTCATGGGCGCGAGCTTCCCGATGGCGAGGCGGTCCTGCGCGCCGAGGTGCGCGAGTGGGTAGAGGGCGGAGCTCCAGGCGAGCGCGTCGTCGAGCTGACCGCGCTCAAAGGCTCGCTCGACGAGGCGATCCACGCGGCGGGAAAGCTCCCGCTACCGCCCTATATCCACGGTTACGAGGGCGAGTCGGAGATGTACCAGACCGTCTACTCCAAGCAGGAGAGCTCTTCGGCTGCGCCGACGGCAGGCCTTCACTTCACCGACGCGCTGCTCGAGCGCCTTGCGGCCATGGGCGTCGGCTTCGCGACGGTGGAGCTCGAGATCGGTCTCGACACCTTCAGGATCCCCACGGTTGAGATCGCCGAGGAGCACAGGATGCACTCCGAGCGCATTCACATCTCGCAGGCGACAATCGACCGCATCGAGCGAACGAAGCGCGACGGCGGGCGCGTTATCGCCGTCGGCACCACGTCCATGCGCACGCTCGAAAGCGCATGGAGCGCCGAGGAGGGCAGGCTCTTCCCGCTTGACGGTGCGAGCACCTCGCTATTCATCCTGCCAGGCTACGAGTTCCACGTGGCCGACGGGCTCATCACAAACTTCCACGTCCCCAAATCGACGCTGATGATGCTCGTCAGCGCCTTCGCGGGCCGCGAAAGCATACTCAACGCTTACGAACAGGCCGTCGCCAACCGATATAGGATGCTCTCCTTCGGCGACGCGATGCTGATAATCTAGGAGCGAAAATGGCATTCGAATTCAACGTAATCGCGCAGGACAGCGGCTCTCAGGCGAAGGCCGCGACCTTCACCACCCCGCATGGCACAATTGAGACGCCGTGCTTCATGCCAGTGGGCACGCGCGCGACCGTCAAGGGAATCACCGTAGACGAGCTCGAGGAAGTGGACGCGCAGATCATCCTGTCGAACACCTACCACCTCTACCTGCGCCCTGGTGCCGAGCTCATCGCCGAGGCTGGCGGGCTGCACGCCTTCATGAACTGGAATCGCCCGATCCTCACCGATTCCGGCGGTTTCCAGGTATTCTCGCTCAAGGACACGCTCAAGCTCACCAGAGAGGGGTTGAGCTTTGCGTCGATAGTCGACGGCACCAAGCACTTCTGGACGCCGGCTTCCAACATGGACATCCAGCACAAGCTGGGCGCCGACATCATCATGCAGCTCGACCAGTGCCCCCCGATCCCGAGCACGCGCGACGAGGTCGCCAGCGCGGTGGGCCTCTCCGCGCACTGGCTCGAGGGCTGCCTGCAGGCTCACGAGCCGCATCGCGAGCGCCAGGCCCTCTTCCCGATAGTCCAGGGAGGAATCGAGCTCGACCTGCGCCTCGAGTCGATCGAGAGGATCATGCAGCTCGAGGAGCGCTTCGGCACCCATCCTGGCTTCGGCATCGGCGGCTATTCCGTCGGCGAACCCCACGAGGTGATGTTCGAGACCCTCCCCAAGGTCGCTGCGGCGTTGCCGCAGGACAGACCGCACTACCTCATGGGCGTCGGCAACCCCACGACGCTCGTTCGCGCCGTCGGCATGGGCATCGACATGTTCGATTGCGTCCTCCCTACGCGCACTGGCCGCATGGGCACCGCGTTCTCGAGCGAAGGCCGCCTCAACCTGCGCAACGCTCGCTTCGCGCACGACTTCACGCCGCTCGATCCCGAGTGCGACTGCAAGGTCTGCCGCGGCTACACGCGCTCCTACCTGCGTCACCTCGTCAAATCCGACGAGATGCTCGGTGCGATATTGCTCTCGTACCATAACCTATACTATTTGCTGAATCTCATGCGCAAGGTTCGCGAGGCGATCATCGAGGGCCGCTATGGCGAGTTCCTAGAGAGCT
Source organism: bacterium (assembly GCA_024698685.1). GTDB lineage: Bacteria > Actinomycetota > Coriobacteriia > Coriobacteriales > CADBOM01 > RGIG5709. Next base: position 14,620 of record JAILQZ010000002.1, on the reverse strand, counting down.
GGATGGCCTCGCCGGCTGCTGACGACTATTGATGGCGAGTATTGGATCGACCGATTCTTCGACGGTGAGGATGTAGCATGTCCGACGTTTCCCACGCAAATGGCACCTTGGCCGAAAGGCTTCCCCAGCGCAGGCTGCGCGTAGCCGCGCTCGCGCTCTTCGCGCTGGCTCTGGCGCTGTTCACACTGCTCCCCGCGAACTTCAACAGCGCGCAAGCCAAAGACTACACGATGCCCGAAGTGCACATCGATGCGGTGGTGGAGAGCAACGGCAACCTCCACGTAACCGAGGAAAGGCTCTTCGATCTCGACGGCAGCTTCACCTGCGTATGGTGGGTCTTCGACTCTCTGCCCGGCGACAATCCGCTCATCGTCAACGGCGTGAGGTACAGGCAGAAGGATCGGTCGGTTGATTATTACGGTGACATCACGGTAGATGCTCAACTCGAGGAGGTGCCCTTCCAAGAGGAATGGCGCGACTACGGCGGGCCTGGCAAGAACTGCTACTCGGTGGACTATGAGGAGAACGGCATCTACGTCTTCTTCGATGCCACTGACTCGCTGCTCTCGATCGAGATCGACTACACGGTCACCGATGCCGTGGCGATCTACGATGACGTCGCCGAGCTCTACTGGCAATACGTCGGAAGCGAATGGGCGGTTGCCTCGGGTTCGGTCGAAATGTCGCTGACGCTGCCCAGTCCCAACAAAACGCTGGGCGAACTCGGCGATGAGGTGCGCGCATGGGGCCACGGCGACCTTTCCGGCTATGTGGCGCTCAGCGATGATGGCAAGTGCATCACATACTCGTCGCCGTACGTCTTTCCCGGCGATTTCGCCGAGGCGCGTGTCACCTTCCCGCGCGATTGGATCACCAACCCCTCCGAGGCCGCGCTGGCAGCGCATAAGGGCGAGGATATCCTCGATGACATCCTGGCCGAAGAGCAGAGCTGGGCGCGCGAGGCCAACATGCAGCGTGCGCTCGAGATATTCCTCCACTATCTGCCTGCAGCGTTTGTGCTCGCGCTCATCATCTTCACGATCTACGCCTACGCCAAGTACGGCAGGAAGCTCAGGCCCACGCAACGCTACGAGTACTGGAACGACGTGCCCGACAGGAGCGTCCATCCTGCGGTGATCGGCCGGATCTGGCGTGAGGGCAAGGAAAGCAGCGCCGACCTCATCGCCACGCTGATGTCGTTGGCCAACAGGGGAGCGATCGAGCTCGTGCCGACGGGAATCCAGAATGCGCGCAGGCCGGAGGATGCCTACGCGTTCAAGTGCGCGCCGAATGCCTTCGACGACTTCAACGACCCGATCGACGACGAGACCCTGCGCTTCTTCTTCGGCCGCATCGGGCGCAACCGCAGCGCCGTGACGCTCTCTTCGATCGCGGAGTTCGCGGATAATCACGCGGTGTCTTTCGACAACGGCTACTCGCATTGGCAAAGCGTCGTTACCAAGAGCGCCAACCGCATCGGAATCAAGGACAAGAAGAGCATCCAATGGGGCTCCAAGGTCAGGAGGGTTTCGGTTATCGCGATGATCGCGGCCTTCTTCTTGCTCGGCATATCGGGCAGCGGGTGGACCATCGGGCTCTTCATCACCTCGCTGATCTCGCTCATCGTCGGAGCGCGCATGCCGCGTATGACTCAGCGCGCCACGGATATCTACGAGAAGTGCCGCGCCTTCAAGAAGTGGCTGGGGAGCATCGCGACGCTCGATGACGTGCCTTCGGCGGACACTCGGCTTTGGGGCGAGTTCATGGTCTACGCGTACCTGATCGGAGTTGCCGACAAGACCATCGACAAGCTGCAGGAAGTGCGTCCGAGCCTATTCGATCGCGATTCGAGCTCCAGCACAGTCCCGTGGTTCGTCTGGTACTCGTCCGGTTCCTCCGGCGACTCCGGCCTCTTCGGGCGCCATAGCTTCGTCGAGCGCTTCGAGGATCGCTTCGATGACGTTCGCAGGAGCGCCTATCGCGAGGCCCATCCCTCCAGCGATGGAGGCGGCGGAGGCGGCGGCGGATGGTCAAGCGGAGGCGGCGGAGGAGGCGGCTTCTCCGGAGGCGGAGGAGGCGGCTTCGGCGGCGGCGGAGGCGGCGCGCGCTAGCTGCATCGCGTTCGCTCTCGAATTGCGGCCCTATCGGGCAAAACATGTCCAAAAACGCTGCTCAGCGGGTTTGCGCCATGTCAGATATGCCGCTTATCCAGCGCTGGGAGCGTGAACCCCAGCTCCCTTCCAGTTGCTATACTCGGGATTGTATAATGATTGGTTGTACGTTGCGCAGGGCCATGGGCTCAAGGCAATCAATCACAAGAACGGAAAGAATCGATGGCAACTAGCAGGTTCAAACCAAAGAAGAAGATGTCGGAGAGGCGAATCCCCGTCACCCTTCTCGTCGTGGTTGCCGCGCTGGTGGCGGGCTCGATAGCGTTGTTCTGGCCGCCTACGGAGCGCATCAACCAGGGCTTGGACATCCAAGGAGGAATTTCGGTGGTCATGACGGCCGAGACCGCCTCCGGTGAGGCTCCGAGCTCCGACGACATGGACACCACGGTCAAGGTCCTCGAGAACCGCGTCAACGCACTTGGCGCGTCCGAGGCGACGGTGCAGCTCCAGGGCGATGACCAGATCCTCATCCAAATCCCCGGAGTCGCGGATCCGCAAACCGCGCTCGACACGATCGGAACGGTCGGCTACCTCGAGTTCGTCGACGTCTCGACGATTACGGATAAGCAGACCCGCGACATGATCGATCAGGGCTACACGGGCGTCACCCTTGCGCCAGGCACCTACGAAACCAACATCACTGGCGATAACATCAACAATGTGACGATCGGCACGGAGTCGGAGATCAGCGCCTACTACGCGGTCGACATCACGCTCAACTCTGAGGGCGCCGATGCGTTCGGCAAGCTCACCAAGAGGCTCGCGCCCACGCACGGCAAAGTTGCGATCGTCCTCGACGGCGTGGTTCAGTCGGCCCCCGCGGTTCAAAGCGAGATTCCCAACGGCCGCGTCGAGATCACCGGCAACTACACGCAGGAGCAGGCAGAGTCGCTCGTGACGATTCTCGAGTCAGGCTCGCTGCCGGTCACGCTGACCTACTCGCAGTCGCAGGTCGTCGGTCCGACGCTCGGTCAGGACTCGCTTCGTGCCGGCCTCATCGCGATGCTCGTCGGAATGATCGTCGTCATCTGCTACCTGATCTTCTACTACAGGGGTCTCGGCCTCCTCACCGCTGCGGCGATGCTGGTCTTCGGCACGATCTACCTCGGAATACTCGCATTGCTCTCGGCGATGGGGCTCTTCTCGCTCTCGCTCGCGGGCATTGCGGGAATCATCCTGACGATAGGCATGGCGGCGGACTCGTCGATTCTCGTCTTGGAGAGGTTCCGGGAGGAGATCCGCATGGGGCGTTCGATCAAGGCTTCGTCCAAGAGCGGTGTCCATCACGGAATCATGACCTCGATCGACGCCGACGTCGTCACGATCGTCTCAGCGCTCGCGCTGTTGATCTTCGCGGCTGGCGCGGTCAAGGGCTTCGGCCTCACGCTTGCTCTCGGAATCGTCTGCGACATCATCACGATGGTCTGCTTCAAGGGTCCGATCATCAGGCTTCTCGCTCCCAAGGTCATCGCCAACAACCCGAAGTTCTGGGGCGTCAAGGACGACCTTGCCGAAGCGATCGCTGCTGGCGAGATGGTGAGAGGAGGCGAGAATGGCTAGGTATTTCAAGCATGACCTGAACTTCATGGGTCATAGGAAGATCTTCTTCGCTATCTCTCTCTTCCTGGTCGTCCTCTCGATTGGCGCGCTTGCCATCAGGGGTCTCAACCTCGGCATCGAGTTCGTCGGCGGCACGAACATCACGTTCACCAACACCGGCGAGCTCACCATCGAGCAGATGCGCGAAGCATGCGACAACGCGGGTCTGGAGAACCCGATCATCCAGACTTCTGACTCGGGAACCACGCATGGATTCATCATCCGCACGAGCGAGACCAGCCCCGAGGCTGCAACCGCCGTAGCTATCCAGCTGACCGGCGACCTTCAGCTCGAGGAGTCCTCCTACGAGGTCCAGACCATCGGTCCTGACTGGGGATCGAGCGTCCTGAAGACCTCGCTGAAGGCGTTCATCATCGCGATGCTGCTGATCATCTGCTACATCGCGATCAGGTTCGAGTGGAAGATGTCTCTCACCGCGATCCTCGGCCTTTGCCACGACCTGCTGATCGTCATCGGCATCTACGCGCTGTTCGGGCGCGAGGTCACGCCTAACGCGATCGCCGCGCTGCTGACCATCATGGGCTACTCGTTATACGACACCGTCGTCGTATTCCACCGAATCAACGAGAACGCCAGCCCGGACATGCAGCATTCCTACATGACCATTGCGAACCACTCGGTCAACCAGGTCTTCGCGCGTACGATCAACACCACGCTGACCTCGCTGCTCCCGGTTCTCGCGATGCTCTTCTTCGGTGGCGACACGCTGAAGGACTTCGCGTTCGCGATGACGATCGGACTCATCCTCGGCTCCTACTCGTCGTTCGGAATCTCGGTTCCGATCTTCTCGCTGTGGAAGTCCAGGGAGCCCGAGTACGCCCCGCTTGCTGTCAAGTACGGCGAGGGCGTCGGCGACTTCAGCGGAGATCAGCTGCCCGAGATGTTCCGCGAGGAGAACCTCCCGCAGTCGGTCGTCAAGAAGGCCGCAAAGAACGCGAGGGAGAAGGAGAAGAAGAAGGGCAAGTAGCCTGCGCTTTTAATAGCTTTCGATACAAAGGCCCGGCAATCGCATTGCCGGGCCTCTACTTTAGTTGACAGAAGCGGAGTGGGGAAGGTAAAAACGATTCAAGAGAAGATGATTCCCACGTGGTAAAAACCCACAGGTTAGGAGGGCAACCAGATGAGAGGAATCGCAAGGAAGGCAGCCACCAAGCTATTGGCATTGGCTGCCGTTTTCATGTTGTCGCTGGGCTTTTGCGTCGTGGGCGCACAACATGCGCAGGCGGCAACGGACACTATCACTAGGGTCAATATCATCACTGGATCGGGCTATTCTCTTAACTATGCCTTCAAGCCAGGGGATTACGTCGAACTGTTGCCCTTCAGCGTCAAATCGGTGGAATCCACCAACGGGCTGGTCACGGCATCCGATCTCCAGTTCGACCCAAGCGAGTACTACGGATGGTGCCAATCCTATACCGATACCCACGGGAACGTGGACTGGATTAAATATTCCGAAGATGGCGTACAAGATCTCTACTACACAGGTGGAGAGAGTCGGTTCATGGTGGAGCTGTGGGTCGGCGAAGATTCAGGCTATGTCTTTGCGGATGATTGCAAGTTCTACGTCAATGGCGAGGAAATGACGCTCTACAAGAGGTACAACAACCAGGACGTCATCTACTACGTTTCCCGCTATGCGTCTGAAACGACGGGCTCCTGCGGCGATGGCGTCACCTACTCCATCGACATGGAAACCGGGACGCTGACGCTTTCGGGAATGGGCGCGACGAACGACTACGGCAACTCCATGTTCTCGCCGTTCTCACCATATCGCTGGTATATCAAAACGCTGATTGTGGAAGAGGGAATTACTGGCCTCGGGTCATGCTTGACCGCTGGCTTCACTAACTGCACCAGCGTTTCCCTTCCCAGCACGCTGGAGAGGATCGGCTGGGCTGATTTTGCCAACTATGAGAAGCTGAAGGAGATCACACTGCCTTCGTCGGTTGCCCGGATCGACGGCCAAGCATTCAGCAACACCGGCCTCGAGACAATCAATTATCTGGGAACGATGGAACAATGGGCTGCAGTAGTCGTCTCCAACCAAGGAAACGATATCCTCGGCACCGATGCGCTGGTAATCCAAGGCCATACCCATAATTTCGTTAAGGTAGAGTCGCACGCTGCGACTTGCGGAGCAGCCGGATACGATGTTTATGAGTGCAGTTGCGGCAGCAGTTACAATCAGGAAACCGAGCCCGCGACCGGAGAGCATATCTGGGGAGCAGATGAGAGATGCACGGTGTGCGGAGCGCTGAGACCGCCCGATCCCGATGCCAGGTCTGGCAAGTGCGGTGAAGATGTCTATTGGGCTTACGACGAGGAGAGCGGCGTTCTCTCGATCACTGGTTCTGGTCCGATGATCGATTACGGGAATTCCGCGTATTCGCCATTCAGCCCCTTTGCGTATTACGTGAAGGCGCTCGAGGTTGGAGAGGGTGTGACGACTCTCGGCTCCTGCTCGACAACGAGTTTCCGCAACTGCACAAGCATTTCTCTTCCCAGCACCCTAGAGAGGATTGGCTGGGCAGCATTTGCAAACGATGAGAAGTTGAAGGAAATCACACTGCCTTCGTCGGTTGCCCGGATCGACAGCGAAGCATTCAGCAACACCGGCCTCGAGACGATCAACTACATGGGCTCGGAGGAGCAATGGGCTGCAGTCGACGTCTCCAGCCAAGGCAACAATATCCTCTTCGATATGGGGCCAGAAGGATTCCATTGCTGGGTTGAGAATGCGATAACTAAGGCGACCCTTACCTCGAACGGCAGTGTTGGGTATACGTGCGATAGGTGTGGCGACACGAAAGGCGAGACGATTTATTCGCCCGCAACCTTCTTGGTAGATCCGGAGTTTTGCGTTTCCAACGGCAGCGCAAGGGAGCCCGTGGTTACGGTTGTGGACTCCAACGGGAATACCATCCCAGCTGCGCAGTATTCCGTCACCTATTCCAACAACAAGAATCCTGGCAACGCCACCGCTACGGTGACGTTTACCGGCAATCGCTACGAGGGCACGGCATCAGTGTCCTTCAAGATCATCAAGGCCGGATGGAACAAGATCGAAGGCTATTGGTACTACTTCAATTCCGACGACACCATGGCCACCAATGTCTGGAAGAAGGACAGCAAGGGTTGGTGCTACCTCGGAGCTGATGGCCGTATGGTCACCAACGACTGGGCAAAGGACTCCAAGGGATGGTGCTGGATCGGATCCAACGGCTACATGCTCGTGACGACCAAGTGGCTCAAGATTGATGGCGACTGGTACCACATCACCAAGGGCTACCGCGACCAGAGCAAGTGGATGAAGGATTCGAAGGGCTGGTGCTACCTCGGCCCCGACGGCAAGATGGTGACCAACGGCTGGGCCAAGGACAGCAAGGGCTGGTGCTGGATGGGCGCAGATGGCTACTGGGTCGCAAACAAGTGGGTCAAGGATGGAGATGCCTGGTACTACATCAAATCCAACCACTACATGGCGAAGTCTGAGTGGGTCAAGTCAGGAAGCTACTGGTACTACCTGCAGGCCAACGGCAAGATGGCCACTGGCACGATCACCATCGGAAGCAAGACCTACACCTTCGACTCCAAGGGACACTGGGTTTCGTAGTTCGACTTAGCGCATAGGTTTAGAAACGGGGGCTCGGCAATCGCATTACCGGGCCCCCGCTTTAGTTGACAGAAGCGGAGTGGGGAAGGTAAAAACGATTCAAGAGAAGATGATTCCCACGTGGTAAAAACCCACAGGTTAGGAGGGCAACCAGATGACAGGAATCGTAAGGAAGGCAGCCACCAAGCTCTTGGTTTTGGCTGCTGTTTTCATGTTGGCGCTGGGCTTTTGCGTGGTGGGCACGCAGCAGGCGCAGGCAGCAACGGACACTATCACCAGGGTGGATGTCGTTACGAACGAGGCGCTGCCCAGCTCGTTCCATGCCGGTGATCCAGTGGTTCAGCCGACGTTCTCGGTCACGAGCGTGACGTCGACGCTCGGGGCTGTCAGCGCTTCCGACCTGGAGTTCATCTCGGACGATTATCTTGGGTGGTGCCAGTCCTACATCTGGGAGGGCGAAGTGGACTGGTTCCGCTATGCGGAGGACGGCATCCAGGACCTCTTCTTCACTCCCGGTGAGAGCCGCATGATGGTGGACATCTGGGTAGATGCCGACGCGGTGTTTACGGAGGACACGCAGGTGTACCTCAACGGCCAGAAAATGAGCTTCTACAAGCTCTACGACTCGGACACCGACTTTGTAGGGTACATCTCCTACACGGCATATGCTGAAGGAGGGCTGGGCGATCTTCCGTACGTGCAGCTCTCGGACGACGGAATCATGACTATAGGCTCTTATGGAGGAGCAGCCGAATACAAGGTGACCTTCATAGACGAGTACTATTCCATGAGTTTCAAAAGCACCAGATTCGACCTTTGCGCGAAGATGAAGTCGTCAGGATTCGCGACAGGTGACTATCGTCTGAGGGTCGTCGCCCTGAATGCGAACGACGTCGAAATCTCCAACCCTACGGAGCTCACCTACTACGGGTATTACCATCCAGCGCTCGATCAGGCCACGAATCTCAGATGGGATGGAACGACGGCCAAATGGGATTCCGTTGCGCATGCCACCGATTACACGATCTATGTGATGCGCAAGGGCAAGCCAGGCTATTCAGATACGCTTGAATACTATGGGGGCGTATACGAAACATCATTTGATTGCACCAGGATCATCACTGACACCGAAGCTCAATACTATTTCTACATCTACTCATCTGATTGGACAGACGAGTATGCGACCAGCAAATCGGAGGACAGCCCGCTGACCTACGGAATCGCGTTCGAGTACAGGGATATTACCAACCTGCGTCTTTCCGATGACGGCGTTTTGACATGGGATGCCTATCCTGGTGCGGCAAAGTACAACATCAGCGTTGAAGTATTCCCGAACAATTTCTATGGGGATTCAACCTCTGACACATCGTTCGACTTAAGGGGGTTCCTGAAAACTCAGGGACGTCCATCGGGCGACTATCCTTTCACGATTTATGCGGGAGATGACGAGGGGTACCGGATCTCAAACGAGATGAATCGCACCTACACAGGATTCGTCAACGAGAGCCTCGACAATCCGGTCAATCTCAGGTGGGAAGGCAAGGTTGCAAAATGGGATGCGGTCGCCAATGCAGATGAGTATACGGTGATCCTGCGCAGGAACCATGCCCATGTGACAACAGCGTCCACGAGCTCAACAGAGGTCGATTTCTCCGATTACATCGTCAGCACTGCGGACACGTACACGTTCCTGGTGATGGCATCGGATTCAACGGACAATTACGGAGATAGCAGTTGGGTGGAGAGCGCGCCTGCCGGCTTCGTCTTCGGGCTCACCGCCACTGTAGAGCCGGCGGAATTCCAGTATGACGGTGCGGCTCACAAGCCATCTGTGGCGGTCAAGGATTCGGAAGGCAACACGCTGACGGAGGGCACGCACTACACGCTGTCCTTCCCAGACGACTGCGTCAGCACGGGCACGAAGCAGATCACCATCACCGGCAAAAGCCCGTATACGGGTTCCATGACCGTCGAGTATGTGATCAGGGGCAGCAACATCGCCGACGCGACGGTTGCGACTATCCCCGACCATCCCTACGACGGCAACGCATACACGCCGGCTCCCGTTGTGACGTATGGCGGCAAGACGCTGACCGAGGGGGTCGACTACACTTACGTCCTTCAGAACAGCATGGGGCAGACGGTGACGCCCGCTGCGGCTGGCACGTATCGCGCGGTGATTACGGGCAAGAACAACTTCACTGGATCTAAGGCCGTCAGCTTCATGATCAATCCGATCGATCTGTCGGGCGCGACCGTCTCCAGTGTCGAGTATTCGTACGACTTCACGGGCTCCGAGATCAAGCCGGTGCCTACCGTCAAGCTCATGGTTGGCGGAATCCTGCAGACGCTTGTCGCCGAGACGGACTTCGTCGTCGACTATGGCAGCAACATCTACCCCGGAACGGCCACGTACGCGGTTATCGGAACGGGCAACTATTCGGGCACTATAGCGTCGCTTTCTTTCGCCATCACCGCCAAGCCCGGCTGGGTCAAGGCAGGCGGCTACTGGTATTTCTTCAACAACGACGGTTCCATGGTCAAGGACACTTGGAAGAAGGATTCCAAGGGCTGGTGCTGGCTCGGCTCCGATGGTCGCATGGTGACTAATCAGTGGGTCAAGGACAGCAAAGGTTTCTGCTGGGTCGACTCCAGCGGGTATTGGGTCACCTCGACGAAATGGCTCAAAATCGGCAGCGACTGGTACCACATCACGAAGGGCTACCGCGACCAGAGCAAGTGGATGAAGGATTCGCACGGCTGGTGCTACCTGGGCGCTGACGGCAAGATGGTGACCAACGGCTGGGCCAAGGACTCCAAGGGCTGGTGCTGGATGGGCGGTGACGGCTACTGGGTTGCCGACATGTGGGTCTACGACGGCGGCTTCAACTACTACATCAAGTCCAACCACTACATGGCCAAGAGCGAGACGCTGGAAATCGATGGGGTCTCCTACACCTTCGACTCCTCGGGCAGGCAGATCTAGCAGCCACGCAAATGGGTTTCGATACAAAGGCCCGGCAATTTCATTGCCGGGCCTTTACTTTTGTTGACAGAAGCGGAGCGGGGAAGGTAAAAACGAATCAAGAGAAGATGATTCCCACATGTTCCTTACTCGAAAGGCAGGAGGGCAACGCTATGAGAGGAATCGCAAGGAAGGCAGCCATCAAGCTCTTGGTATTGGCTGCCGTTTTCATGTTGACACTGGGCTTTAGCGTGGTGGGCGCGCAACAGGCGCAGGCTGCTTCCAACACGATTACGAGAGTGGATTTGGTCACGAGCGATCCGCTTCCAACGAGTATCCATCCTGGCGAGGCGGCGGCTCAACCGACATTCACGATCACGAACGTTGAGACACCGGACGGCGCTGTCGATCCAGATCTCGTAATGACGGACATAGATCCCTACGACGAGAACATCTATATGGGATGGTGCAAGTCGTATGACGATGGCGGAGCAACTGAGTGGAATCAATACGCTGAGAACGACACCTTCACCCTCGGAGAGAGCCGCGTGATGGTGAAGCTCCTCAGCCTCAATTCGTTCACGGAGGATACCGAGGTGTACCTCAACGGGACGAAGATGAACTTCTACAAGTTCTATAACAACAACGAGCATCTGTACGTTGGTTACATCTCCTATGAGGCAACGCCTTTGAAGATCGAGCAAATCAACATCATGGCGTCTTCAAGCACTCCGCCTGAGTTTGGAGATTCGATCACGCAACCGACCTTCATGATCTCCAGCACGGTCCCCTCTGAAATGAAAATCCGGATCGACAGCTATAACAGCGGCTGGGCGAACTCCGGATTTATGGTCTACCATGATGGAGATATAGTCCGCGGTAATAAAGTCGGACTGCAGATAAGCATTTCGCCGGAAGACGGGCATTACGGTGAATACGACTTCTCGGAGACAAGGGTCTTCGTCAACGGCGAGGAGCTGGAGAACTCCGGCAGCAGTGATTATTATCTGCATGCCCGCAAGCTGTACGACACGGATGCGGTAGAAGTAAACGTTTACACGCGCTCACTGGGCGATTACACGAACAGCAAAGTCAGTATCGACGGCGAAGACTATGATTCTCAGCAGTTCACCTATATCAAGAGTGGCGGCACGATCACTGTCTATGCGCAGCCGGGCGAAGACAGCTATTTTGTGGAGTGGCGCAACGGATACAGCGGTCCGACGCTCGCCACTACGCCTGTAGCGACGATCACCGTAAACGAAGACATGGAGATCTACGCCGTCTTCGAGAAGAAGGCTCCTGCCTCCGGCGATTTCTCGGAGACGACGACGTACGTCTTCGACGAGAGCACCGGCACTGTGACTATATCGCCGAAGCCTGGTGTGGATTATGTCAGCACCGGCTTCGACTCCCTTGGTGAGTCGCCGTTCTACGGCAGCACAAGGGTGAGGCATGTCATCTTCGAAGAGGGCATCGACAGAATCGGTCAGTTCACCTTCGAAAACACCGACGGGATCGAGGACATCGTGGTGCCGGCCTCCGTCGATGCAATCGACAGCAGGGCCTTCGAGGACTGTCGTCTTTGCGGATACGGCTTCATGGTCGATGAAGGCAATGTGTCCTACAGCTCCAAGGAAGGCTGCCTCTACAACAAAAGAGGAGATTGGATGCTCCGATTCGTGCAGGCTAGTGGCATGACGGAATACACGATTCCGGAAGGCGTGACGCAAATAGGCCGCATGTGCTTCAGTGATGTCGATTTGGACAGGCTGACGCTGCGGGGAGAGGGCCTGAGCCTAAACGGCTATGCAATCTACGGCGGCTCGATCGACCATGTTGTGATCGAGGAAGGCGTTGCATACATCGATTACTGCAGCTTCGACTGTGAGGATACCACTCTGTCGATTCCCTCGACGCTGAGGTCCATCGACGCACAGTCGATATTCCTGTCCTCGCGCAGCCTGGCATCGATCACCGTGGCGGCTGGCAATCCTGTATACAGCAGCACAGACGGCGTGCTCTATGCTACCGTCGGGTCGGGCGATGATCAGACGCTGGAGCTTGTCAGGTATCCGGCGGCAAAGGAGGGCAGCGCATATACGACGCCGGCCGGGGTCAGCGTAATCGAATTCAACGCATTCTCGGGTGCCGAGAACACGAAGGACATTACGCTGTCAGAAGATGTTACCAGCGTAGACTATGGTGCCTTTAGGTATACGGACGGCGTGACGGTTACGTTCCTGAACCCCGATTGCGAGATCGATCTCAATGCGTTCGATTCTTCCTCCGACACTTTGATCAAGGCAATCACCGGCTCGACGGCGGAGGCTTTCGCCAACAGTGCGGGTATACCCTTCGAGAGCATCGGCTCTTCGCTCGGCAAGCTCGATTCGCCGGCAAATCTGAGATGGGATGGATATACCGTCGTTTGGGATGCCGTGCCCGCAGCGTCGAGATACGAGGTCACCTTCTATTCGAAGGATGAGGGCGGGAGCATTCAGAACCACGGACCGTTCTTTGTGACCGAACCTAGCTTCACGTACGATCCTTCAGAGCATGGTGCCTTTTGGTACAAGACTTCCGAATATTGGATCACCGTTCGCGCCGGCAAGGCCGGATACGAGTCGAGCGATGAAGCCATCTCGCCGACCATCAACGGAAAGTACACGCTGAAGAAGCCAGCGACCCCGACGATCTCCAACAACGTCATGAGCTGGCCTGCCTACGTGGACGACGAGGGAGGCACGGATAACCGCTATTGGCTTGGTGTCTCCGGTGAATCCGAGACCGCTTCCAGAGTTAATAGCACTTGGCTTGGCAACGAGACCAGCGTCGACCTTAAGGCGTTGTTCGAAAACTACAACGTGGAGTACGGCGAGTATTCGCTCCAGTACGAGGCATGGCTCAACTACTATGGCTGGAGCCTCTTCATCTCCGGTCCAAGCGACGAGGTGACATATTACTACGGCAAAGGCTGGGTCAGCGCGGAGGGCAGCCGCTACTACTACAACGGCGACGGCACCACGGTGACAAACAAGTGGATGAAGGATGGGTCTGATTGGCGCTACCTTGGGGCTGATGGAGCTTCGGTCACAAACACCTGGAAGAAGGATTCCAAGGGCTGGTGCTACCTTGGCGCCGACGGATGCATGGTGACCAATGACTTCGCCAAGGACGGCAAGGGCTGGTGCTGGATCGGATCCAACGGCTACATGGTGACTAGCACGAAGTGGCTCAAGGTCGGCAGCGACTGGTACCACATCACCAAGGGCTACCGCGACCAGAGCAAGTGGATGAAGGATAGCAAGGGCTGGTGCTGGCTGCAGGCCGACGGCAAGATGCTCACCAACGGCTGGGCCAAGGATAGCAAGGGCTGGTGCTGGATCGGAGCCAACGGCTACATGGTGACTAGCACGAAGTGGCTCAAGGTCGGCAGCGACTGGTACCACATCACCAAGGGCTATCGCGACCAGAGCAAGTGGATGAAGGACAGCCACGGCTGGTGCTACCTCGGAGCCGACGGCAAGATGGTGACCAACGGCTGGGCCAAGGACTCCAAGGGTTGGTGCTGGATGGGAGACGACGGCTACTGGGTCGCCGAGACGTGGGTCTACGATGGTGGCTACAACTACTACATCAAGTCCAACCACTACATGGCCAAGAGCGAGACGCTGGAAATCGACGGGGTCTCCTACACCTTCGACTCCTCGGGCAGGCAGATCTAGCGGCCACGCAAACCCGAACCCACCAACGAAACAGGGCCATCCGCAAGGGTGGCCCTGAGCTTTTGCGGTTATGTTGGCGAGGCGCTAGTCGATCTTCGCGACCTCCTCGGCGAAGCGCTTGTTCGCGTACTCGGCAACCTCGCGCTCGAGCTCCTCGTAGATTTCGAGCAGCCTCTTGCCTTCGGCAGTGAGCGTCGAGCCACGCGCGCCATCGCGGTCGATGAGCAGGAATCCGAAGCCCTCCTCGGTCTCCTTGACGATCCTCCACGCCTTGCTGTAGGCCATCTTGAGGCCCTTGGCGGCCTTGTTCAGCGAGCCCTCGTCGCGCACGCCCTCGAGCAGCGCGATCACGCCCTTGCCCAGCGTAGCGCCCTTGTCTTCCTTGGCGATGATCGTCATCTTCACAGATAACGCGAGTTCGTCCATCTTGCTCATGCGAGCGTCCTCCTCGTTTTGGAATGCGAAGCCATGGCGCATCCAGAGCGCCGATTATTCTCATTATAGCATTAAGATTGCAATG
>JAILQZ010000017.1 GCA_024698685.1 bacterium | reverse complement strand
GACATGGGGACGCGCAAGGCCGCAGGAGCTCTCGATGAAATCGCAGATGCCGGTGATGTCGTCGAAGGCAAAGAGCGACTTGCCGAGTTCGGCGGCGCGCGTCGCAACCCGATCGATGTCGGTGACGGCGCCCAGTGCGCTCTCGCTTTCGAGCAGCTCGGGATGCTCGGCGCGGCTGAGGTCCTTCTCGTTGCCGCTGCGGTAGAGGGCCAGCGAGCGCAAGCCGGCATGCTTGAAGCCCTCGACGATGATGATGTCGACATCGCCCATCGTCGCGATGAGTTCGGGAAGCTCGGCCGGAACAGGGGTTTGCCTGATCGAGGCGACCTTGTCGGGCGATGCGATGACGGTGTGGACGCTTCCAGCTTGCGTGTGGCGCCAGGAGTCCTTGCCGGGAATGTCGATGTCGAAGCCCCTGTGCCCGTGGTGCTTGATCGAGCCGACGCGATATCCGCGAGCGGCCAACTCGGCAATGACCTTGACGACGAGCGTGGTCTTGCCCGAATTGCTATGGCCTATGAAGGCGAATGCTGGGGTGGTGCTTACGCTGGCGCTCTGATCCATATCGGGCCTTTCGCTCAGGTTCGATCGTCGTGGACAATTATACATTCGCGCGCATATAGCATGTCCCACAAGACAAGCGAAGGGCCGCATCTCAGGTAGCAATGAGGATGCAAATCTGCAACGTTTTCCCTGAAATCCGCACCATTCGCCCGCAATGGGGGCAGAAGGGTTTGCAAACGCACTTTAGTGTGCTAAAGTGAATAACACTTTAGCGCAGTAAAGCGATACGCAACGAACAGCAAATGGGAGGTTTTGGAATGAAAAAGTTTCTAGCAATGATAGCGGCCGCGTGCCTGCTCTGCGTCGGCGCATTCGCGCTCACTGCATGTGGCGGCAACGAAAAGGCCGATCTCGGCAACGTCGATTTCGTCGTCGGATTCGATGCGGGGTATCCGCCATTCGGATACATGGCCGACGATGGAAGCTACACCGGCTTCGATCTCGAGCTCGCGCAGGAAGTCTGCAACCGCAACGGCTGGACCTACTCCGCCACTCCGATCGACTGGGACGCCAAGGATGCCCAGCTCGAGTCCGGAGCGATCCTCTGCATCTGGAATGGCTTCACCTATGAGCAGCGCGAGGATCAATACACCTGGTCCAAGCCCTACTATCGCAACGCCCAGGTCATCGTCGTGAAGAAGGATAGCGACATCAAGGGCGTCGCAGACCTCGAGGGCAAGGTCGTAATGACCCAGAAGGGCTCCGCAGCAGCTGCTCTTCTCGCTGAGGACGGAGACTGCGCGGACACCGCCAAGACCTTCAAGAGCCTTGAGCAGATCGGCGACTACAACAGCGCATTCATGAACCTCGACTCCGGCGCTGTCGACGCCGTTATATGCGACCTCTCGATCGCTGCATACCAGACTGCCACCTCCGACCAGTACGTCATGCTCGAGGAGGCCCTCAACAGCGAGTCCTATGCAGTCGGATTCCTCCTCGACGGCGAGAACTCGCAGGCTCTTGCAGACACCGTCACCGCAACCCTGCTGGATATGTACAAGGACGGCACCATCGAGAAGCTCTGCGAGAAGTATGCTGATCAGGGCGTCGACATGGCCAACTGGATTCTCACCGAGTAATCGGCAGCGGCACATAGCTCTATCATCGCGAAAGTGGGCGACATGCTGCCGTCCACTTTCGCTGCCATTTTGCGAGGCGGGGCGCGCTTGCCCCGCAGGCGCCTGAAGGCGCTCGGATCTGCCTAAGGAGAAGAACGTGTTTTCGTTTCTTGACGGCATAATCATCGGATCGGGCGTGCATGCGATGCCCCTCTCGACCATCCTCAGCACGATGTTCGGCGGCTTGGGGATGGCCGGCCTCATCTTCATCGTCGCGCTGGCCGGCTCGCTGCCGCTCGGCGTGCTCGTGGCGCTGTGCAGGATGAGCAAGAACCGCGTCCTGTCATTCCTCGCCAAGATCTACATCTCGTTCCTTCGCGGAACGCCGCTGATTCTCCAGCTGATGTTCATCTACTTCGCGCCCTATTACATCTTCGGCCTGAAGCTGAGCCTGACGTGGAGGATGGGGGCGTGCTTCATCGGCTTCATCCTCAACTACGCCGCCTACTTCGCAGAGATCTACCGCGCTGGCATCCAGTCGATCCCGCTGGGCCAGTACGAGGCTGCCAGCGTGCTGGGATATTCGCGCTCGCAAACCTTCACCAAGATCGTGTTCCCGCAGGTGATCAAGCGAATCGCACCTGCGATGGGCAACGAGGTCATCACGCTGATCAAGGACACGTCGCTCGCGTTCGTCCTCTCCATCGCCGAGATGTTCACTATGGCGGAGACGCTTGCCGCAGCCATGGTCAGCATGGTTCCGTACGTGCTCGCCGCCGCGCTCTACTGGTTCTTCACGCTTCTCGTCGAGTTCGCACTCGGCAAGTTCGAGAAGAAGCTCTCCTACTACCACGACTAGAGGTTCGCACATGTCCGAGAAGAAAGAGATTTTGAGAATCGACCACATCAAGAAGGCCTTCGGGGACAACCAGGTTCTCAAGGACATCTCGCTCACGGTTTCGCATGGCGAGGTCGTCGCGATCATCGGGCCTTCGGGCAGTGGAAAGTCTACGCTTCTGCGCTGCGCCACCCTGCTCGAGACAATGGACTCGGGAACGCTGGCCTACGGCGACCTCGTCGTGGCGCAAGACGATGCCAGCGGCAAGGCGGTCTATGGGGACAAGCAGGTGCTCAAGGAGGCACGCATGCGCTTCGGCCTGGTCTTCCAGCAGTTCAACCTCTTTCCGCACTATACGGTTCTGAAGAACATCATGGACGCGCCGCTTCTGGTGCAGAAGCGCGAGGAGAAGGAGGTCGAGCAGGAGGCGCGAGAGCTTCTCGAGAAGATGGGCCTTTCCGACAAGGCGGACATGGTTCCGTGCGACCTCTCCGGAGGACAGCAGCAGCGCGTGGCGATCGCCCGCGCCCTGGCGATGAATCCGGAGATTCTCTTCTTCGACGAGCCCACCAGCGCGCTCGACCCCGAGCTGACCAAGGAGGTCCTGCGGGTCATCCGCCAGCTAGCCAAGGAGCACATGACGATGGTCATCGTCACGCACGAGATGCGCTTCGCCCGCGACGTAGCCGACCACATCATCTTCATGGACGGCGGAGTGATCGTCGAAGAGGGCCCGGCACAGCAGCTCATCGACAACCCGCAGCATGCTCGCACGAAGGCCTTCCTGGCCCAAGACGAGTAGCAAGCGGACGAGCATATGCCGCACAGCAAGGCAAAAGCGCACCGTCTGTGATTTGTCACTTGTGATTGCGCGGTTATGGGGCTAAGATTTAGTCCCACCCAAAGTGGGATATCGGGTTGTGGCGCAGTTTGGTAGCGCACTTGACTGGGGGTCAAGGGGTCGCTGGTTCAAATCCAGTCAACCCGACCAGACGATGTGAGGGGCTCTGCTCAGGCAGAGCCCCTTTTGCGTATCAGAGCGAGCTTGATCGCGGCGCCCCCATCTCCTCGCTCGCTATCAGCACCCCGGGAGAGCAATTCCGGAAGCCCTATCGTAAAAGTCGCATCATCGACGCACTACACTTCCCACGCCAGTCCGATTATGTTGCGCACGTCGCAGATTGGATGCCAATGGCTCGACGGGTCAATATGCTTGCCTGTATATAATGGCTTCACTTAAGGCTTAGCGCGCAGAGGCGCGCGCGATACGCTAGGAGAACTGAAGAGTGGCGCTTTACCTCATAGGTTTCCTGATCGGCTTTCCCGTCGTAGCTGCGGCTCTTATGTGGATTGCCAGAAATGCCAAGGCCAGGGCCTGGCTCGCCTTCATCTGCGGTACCGTCATCGCCATCGCCACACTCGCACTCGCATTTCTCGAAGTCGGCAACGCCGGAACGTTTTATGTGTTCCAAAACGAGTATGCCGACTGGACCTCATTTGGCGTGGACATGCTGCTCGGGCTGATCGTCTTGGTCTACGCGATCAAGTACAAGAAGCCGCTCGCACTGGTTCTTGCGCTCGTCCAACTCGCTGGCAGCATCTACTTCGAGTTCTGGATCTACCAGGGCATCAGCGTGCTCTACAGCCTCTACATCGATCGCCTCAGCCTGATCTTGGCTGTTATCGTCGGCATCATCGGCCCGATCATCATCATCTACGCGGTCGGCTACATGCGCGACTTCGACAGGCACCATCGCAGCGAGCCTGGCTACAAGGATCGCAGGCACAGCTTCTTCGCGCTGATGTTCATCCTGCTCTCCGCGATGTTCGTCGTTGCGTTCTCGAACAACCTCTCCTGGCTCTTCACTGGGTGGGAGGTCACCACGATCTGCTCCTTCCTGCTCATCGCTTACACGAAGACCGAAGAGGCGATTCACAACGCCTTCGTGCAGATCGTCCTCAATCTCATCGGCGGAATCGCATTCATCGGCGGCCTTATCCTCATCGGTCAGGATGCAGGGACGATTTCGCTCAACGAGATCATCGAGCTTGGCACCTACGGGATGCTCATGCTGCCCATCGGGCTCATCTGCCTCTCCGGTCTCATCAAGGCCGCGCAGATGCCGGTTCATCGTTGGCTGCTCGGCGCCATGGTTGCGCCAACGCCTACTTCGGCGCTTCTCCACTCCTCGACGATGGTCAAGGCCGGAGTCTTCCTCCTCATCAAACTCGCTCCATGCTTGGGTAACAACGCGCCTGGCCTCATGGTTATCGCAATCGGCTCGCTCACGTTCTTCTTCTGCAGTGCGATGGCGATATCCGAGAGCAACGGCAAGCGCGTCCTCGCGTACTCCACGATCTCCAATCTCGGTCTTATCGCGGCGTGCGCTGGCATCGGAACCCCTGAGGCGGTTTGGGCGGCGATCTTCCTGATGATCTTCCATGCGTGCACCAAGGGCCTGCTCTTCATGTGCGTTGGCACCGCCGAGCACCACATCGGCTCGCGCAACATCGAGGCGATGGACAACATCTTCGTCAAGATGCCGGGGCTCGCGAAGTGCATGGCCATCGGCATGATGTGCATGTTCATCGCACCGTTCGGAATGCTCGTCTCCAAGTGGGCCACCATCGTAGCGATCATCGACGCCGGCCACATCGGAGCGCTCATCCTGATCGCATTCGGATCGGCGATGACCTTCTTCTTCTGGGCCAAATGGCTCGGCAAGGTCTGCGCAGTTGCGGGCAGGGAGCCCAACATCGAGCGCAATCGCGTCAACAGGTCTGAGAAGGCGGCGCTGTTCACCAGCGTTGCGCTGATGCTCGTCTGCTGCGTTCTCTTCCCGGTGATCTCGGGCGGAGTGGTCACTCCGTACCTCGTCGACTACTACGGCTGGTATTCGATGGAGATGGCCACGGGCAACCTGGTGATCACCTCGTCGATGATCGTCATCATCATCGCGTTCTTCTTCATCTTCTTCGGCAAGAGCAACAAGCGCAAGACGACCATCTACCTCGCCGGCGTTGGCCAGAGCCTCAATCGCAGGACCTACAGAGGCTCGTTCTCGCAGCCCGTCGAGGCCACGCAGCGCAACTGGTACCTTGAGGGCTGGTTCTCGGCCAAGAGGCTCAACATGCCCGCCATCGTTCTCTGCACCGTGCTGATCGTCATCGCATTCGGCGTGACCATCTGGACGGGAGGTGTTCTGCCATGGTGATGATCAAGTACATCGCAGCTCTCGCCTTCATCGTGCTAGGCCCCTTCATCGGCGCGATCGTCCAGGGCATCGACCGCAAGATTACCGCTCGCATGCAGGGCAGGGTAGGACCTCCGATCCTGCAGCCTATCTACGACGTCAAGAAGCTGTTCGCCAAGGAGGACGCCACGGTCAACGGGGTGATGGACTTCTATATCATCCTCGCCCTCTTCTTCGCCGTATTCGCCGGTGTGATCTTCTTCATGGGAGGCAACCTGCTGCTCGCGATCTTCGTGCTCACGCTCTCGACGCTCTTCGTCATCGTCGCGGCGTACAGCGCTCGCTCGCCCTACTCCGACCTCGGAGCGGAGCGCGAGGCGCTGCAGGTCATGTGCTACGAGCCGTTCATGGTGCTGATGCCGGTTGCGATGTTCCTCGTGTACGGCTCCTTCGAAGTCGCCACCACCGTGGACATCGCGATGCCGCTCATCGTCTACATGCCCCTGATCTTCATCTCGCTGATCTTCATCCTGACCATCAAGCTGCGCAAGTCGCCCTTCGACCTCTCCACTTCGCACCATGCGCATCAGGAGCTGGTCAAGGGAATGACGACAGAGATGAGCGGAAAGACCTTTGCTGCCTTCGAGATCATGGAGTGGTACGAGACGGTCCTCTTCTTCGGTCTCATCGGCATGTTCTTCGTCAGCAGCGCATGGTGGTCGTGGCTCGTCGCAATCGGCGCGATCATCGTCTGCTACCTGCTGGAGATCATCATCGACAACAACTTCGCTCGCGTTAAATGGCAGACGACCCTGAAGTGGTCTTGGGCAATCACCCTGCTGCTCTTCGTCGCTAACATCGCGATCCTGAGCTTTATCTAGGAGGAGGTGCGAATGTCCGGTACGTCCAAATCCCCGTGGATCATCCACTACGATGGGTCGAGCTGCAATGGCTGCGATATCGAGGTGCTCGCATGCCTCACCCCGATGTACGATGTCGAGCGCTTCGGCGTCATCAACACGGGCAATCCCAAGCACGCCGACGTCTTCCTGATCACCGGCGCGGTCAACGAGCGCAACATTGGCGTCGTCAAGCAGATCTATTCGCAGATGCTCGAGCCCAAGGTCGTCGTGGCCTGCGGTGCGTGCGCCTGTTCCGGCGGCATCTTCCACGATTGCTACAACGTGATCGGCGGAGTTGACAAGGCCATTCCCGTCGACGTCTACGTACCTGGCTGCGCGGTGCGCCCCGAGGCGCTCATCGACGCCGTGGTCGCGGGCCTTGGGGCCTTGGAGGAGAAGCGCGCTGCGCTCGAGCTCGCCAGCAGCTACGAGGCCAAGGAGCTTGCGAAGGCTGCCGAGCAAGAGCGGCTTGCGGAGGCAGCTTCCCAGCCGCTGTTGGAGGAGCCCGCCAAGACCGAGGAACAGACGGATATCGATATCAATGCCGATGAGGAACCAGGTGAGTGACGTGGAGAAGATACCCCAGGTTTTCATCGAGATTTCGCTTGAGGAGATGCACGCCCGCGTTGCGGAGCACATCGAGGATGGCTGGAGATTCCTCCAGCTCTGCGCGACGACCATCGAGAGCGGCATCGAGCTCGTATACACGCTCGGACGCGGCCCCGAGGTCGAAAACCTCGTGACCAACATCGCAAATGGCGACATCGTCCCATCCATCACCGACCTCGCTCCCGCGGCGTTCTTCTTCGAGAATGAGACGAAGGAGCTCTTCGGAGTGAACTTCAAGGGCATCGCGATCGACTTCGGTGGGAACTTCTACAAGCTCTCCGAGCCGTTCCCGATGAATCCCGACGGCTTCTACGTGGAGATTCCTGCGGATGAGCCAGAGCCGCAGGTCGAGTCCGAGGATGAGCTCGAGCCAAAGCCCGAGGCAGAGCCAGAGGCCGAGTCTGCGGACGGAGGTGAGGCAGATGAGTGAGAGAACGGTGATCCCATTCGGTCCGCAGCATCCCGTGCTGCCCGAGCCGATCCACCTCGACCTCGTCATGGAGGACGAGCGCGTCGTGCAGGCTATCCCTCAGCTCGGATTCATTCATCGCGGCCTCGAGCGCCTCGTCAAGACGCGCGACTACATGCACTTCGTCTACGTCACCGAGCGCATCTGCGGCATCTGCAGCTTCGGACACAGCTACGGCTATTCGCAGACGATAGAGCGCCTCATGGGCATCGAGGTTCCGATGCGCGCCGAGTATCTGCGCGTCATCTGGTTCGAGCTATCCAGAATCCATAGCCACCTGCTGTGGATGGGTCTCGCTGCCGACTCCTTCGGCTACGAGAACCTCTTCTACCAATGCTGGCGTCTGCGCGAGCGCGTCCTCGACATCTTCGAGAAGACCACCGGCGGCAGGGTCATCCTCTCCGCATGCAACGTCGGCGGCGTCAACTACGACATCGACAACAGCGAGCTGGCGGGCATCTCGCAGATCATCCAGAAGCTCAAGCGCGACGCGAAGCCATTGATCAAGGCGCTGGTCAAGGACCGCTCGATCAAAGACAGGCTCGTCGGAAGCGGCTATCTCTCGCAAGAGGACGCAGTCAAGCTCAGCATCGTCGGCCCGTTCGCCAGGGCATCGGGAGTCGAGGAGGACATCAGGATGTTCGGTGTGGGCGGTTATGGCGAGCTTGCCGAGTTCAAGCCGCAGACCTCCACCCAGGGAGACAACTACGCTCGCGTTGCGGTGCGCTGCAACGAGTTGCTGCAATCCTGCGACATCATCTGCGAGATGATCGACAAGATCCCCGACGGCCCGATCTGCGAGAAGCCCAAGGGCAATCCGCCCGAGGCGCAGGGCATTGGCAGGGTCGAGCAGCCGCGCGGCGAGGTCGTCTACTACGTCAAGGGCAACGGAACGAGGTTCCTCGAGAGGTTCAGGATCCGCACGCCCACGAGCCAGAACGTAGCCGGAATGGTGCAGCTTCTCCAAGGTTGCGAACTTTCCGAGGTGCCGCTGAACATACTCACCATCGACCCGTGCATCAGTTGCACCGAAAGGTAGGCGTGCCATGAGTTCATTCTCGCTCTTCGGCACGTCGCTGAAGAACCTCTTCTCGAAGCCGGCAACCAAGATGTACCCGGCAAAGCCGTTCGAGCCCTTCGAAGCCACGCGCGGGCACGTTTCTATCGACATCGAGAAATGCATCCTTTGCGGGCTCTGCCACAGGAGCTGTCCGGTTGGCGCGATCACCGTGGTTCGCGAAGACAAGTCTTGGTCGATCGATGCGCTGCGCTGCATCACATGCAACGACTGCGTTTCGCGCTGCCCGGTGAGCTGCCTCACGATGGAGGTCCAGTACATGCCCATCGCCATTGGGGAGTCCATCTCCACCTTCGTCAAGCCCGAGCCCAAGGAGGAGCCTGAGGTGGAGGCTGAAGCCGGGTCAGAGGAAGAGGCGGAGCTGGAGGCGGAAACAGAGGTGGAGGCCGAAGCCGAGCCAGAGTAGCGTCTCAAGCCCCCGAATACCCATAGGCTTTGCATCATCAAGGCGCGTCTTGTGCAACAAGGCGCGCTTCGTTTCGCCTTAACGCTGGCAACGCGTGCTCGCTAGCCAGACGGCGTTCCTCTCACACACTTCAGAAATGGTAGAATCAAACCGATTATGTACTGATTTGCTCGATTTGGGCGAAGGAGGTGTGGATATGGCCGATAATGGGGCCTCCGATGCTTCAGCCAAGCGCGTGAGAAGGACGGGGGAGGACAGGATCATAACGGTCCCGAACATCATCAGCGCGTTCCGCCTCCTCATCATCCCGGCCTTCTACATCACCTTCGTCACCTACCACATGGAGATGCTGGGCTGCGCCCTGTTCATAATCGCGTCATGCTCCGACTGGATCGATGGCCGCATCGCTCGCGCCACCAACTCGGTCACCAAGCTCGGCAAGACTCTCGATCCGCTCGCAGATAGGCTGCTGATCATCTTCGGGGTCATCGCACTCTTCGTCGTCGACAGGCTTCCGCTGTGGATCATGATTGCGATCTTCCTGCGCGACCTGCTGCTTCTGCGCCTTACCATCTGGCTTGGCAAGGAATACGACGAGGGCCTAACCGTAGCCTACATCGGCAAGGTGGCCACCACCTTCGTCATGACGGCTTTCGCGATGCTGCTGTTCGGTTGGCCGACCGTCCCCGGATTCGGCCTCTTCGAGGTCTCCTGGCTGCCTGGCTTCGGCGCGGGCGAGTGCTATCTCGGCATCCTCTTCGCATACATCGGCGTCATCCTCCAATGGGTTACTGCATTCGTCTACTTCTACCGCGGCCTGCGCTACGGCACCACCAAGAAGGGCGTGTCACTGCGCGACCTCGTCGAGATGGATGAGGAGGTGGAGAATTAGACATGGTCGATGCTAAGTCATATCGCAAGAGCCTCTCCAACTCGCTCCCTCTCTATGCGGATTCGGGCGATAAGGCGCGCAAGCGCAGCGGAAGCGAATCCGCCGCAAAGGCCAAGGGAGATTCCAAGAAGCTGAAGTCCAAGAAGACGACGAAGGCTGCGAAGAGCTCCCAAAAGAGCGCCCCGAAGGGTTCGCAGAAGCCTTCATCCAAGAGCGCTCCGAAGGGCTCGGTCAAGGGCCCCAAGGTCGTGAAGGGCTCTCCGAAGCAATCGAAGGCCACCAAGGGCGAGCGTGTCCAAGGGACGAAGAAGCCGCCGAAGAGCAACCCGTCGAAGACCTCGAAGTCGTTCAACTCGTCTAACGGCCCGAAGCCGCCGAAGGGTGGGCAGGGTCCCAAGGGCAGCAACGGAAAGAAGAAGCCGCCGAAGAACCTCGGCAAGGCATACCCGTCTTCGATCGACGGCGGCAAGCCGAAGAAGCGGCTGGGCAAGGGCGCGAAGATCGCCATCGCGGCCATCCTGCTGCTGGCCATCGGTTGCGGCATCGACGTCCTTCTCACCAAGGACAAGATTCATGCAGGAGTGCACGTAGGCTCGGTCGATGTGGGTGGAATGACGGTCGATGAGGCGAAGACCGCGATCAACGAGACCTACCAGCCGATGATCGACAGCGCAGACATCTACATGTATGAGAGCGAAGAGGCGATGGAGGCACAGGAGAAGCCGACGAAGATCGCCTTCGACTACGAGACGATGCTCTCTTTCGAGAAGAACCCTCTCGAGGGCCCGGCGTTCGTCATCAGCCCAGCCACTCTTGGCGCCACCATCGATAGCGAGGCGCTGGCGCAGGAGGCCTATGCGGTTGGAAGGGGCTGGGACTTCTTCTTCGGCCGCGTCAGGGGCTACACCTTCGGCGTCGAGATCGACCCCGTGGTCACGCTCGACCAAGGCAGCTTCACCGCGCTCAGCGAGATGCTCACTGGCGCTCTTGGCAACGCGATGGTCAACCCCAACATCGCCTTCAGCGAGGGCACCTTCACAACCACCGAGGGCAACGACGGCTACATGGTCGTCGATGACAAGCTCATGGAGAGCCTGCAGAAGATGATGTTGGCCGAGGGTGACCGCGCCTTCGTCGTGCCTATGCAAAACGTCAAGATGCAGGTCGACCTCAGGGATGCCCAGAAGGCCGCCGACAAGGCGCAGGCCGCAATCACCGAGCCCATCACCCTCGAGTACAACGACCAGACATGGGAAGTCGGGCCCGACGTGCTCGGCTCTTGGGTGGCCACCTACGTGGAGGAGGGCACCTTCTCGGACAGCCTGGTTCCCTATATCAGCGTTCCGCTGGCCCAAGAGGGCATCGAGTCGCTCAAGGGCATCGGCAGCATCGGAACGCCCGCCCAGAACGTCAAGTTCAGCTATGACGGCAAGGAGCTTACTTGGGTCGACGCGCAAACCGGAATCGGCCCTAACTACTACGAGATCGCTTCGAGGCTCAACACCATCCTCTTCAATGATGGAGAGCTTGCCACGAATGCCGGCGAGGTTCCCGAGCCGCCATCGGAGTTCGCAGACGAGCTGGCCGAGGAGGAGGCTGAGGAGGCGAAGTCCGACGCCGAGTCTGAAGCTGCGTCCGAGGACGAGGAGGCGGCCGATGGCGAGCCTGCCGAGGGCGAAGCGGAGGAGGCCGAGCCAGAGGCCGACAGCCGCACCGTAGTGATCAATGTGACCACCAGCTACCCGAAGCTGACCTACGAGGATGCGGAGAAGCTGCAGGTCACCGGCCATCTGATCAGCAAGCACAGGACCACCTACAAGTGGGCCAGCAAGGAGAAGGTGCACAACATCCATCTCATCTCCGACATGCTCACCAACTCGCTGATCGCCCCGGGCGAGACCTGGTCGGTAAACGACATCACGGGCGCATGCAATGCGAGCAAGGGCTTCAAGGAGGGCGGCTCCATCATCGGCGGCAAGATCGTCTCCGAGGTCGGAGGCGGAATCTGCCAGGTTGCCACGACGATCTACGACGCGGTCTTCTACGCGGGTTACCCGATCGTCGAGCGCCACAACCACTCGACATACGTCGCCAGCTACGATGACGGCATGGATGCCGCGCTCTCGTATCCGTATCTCGACTTCAAGTTCAAGAACAACACCAACAACTACATCCTGCTGTTGGTAGACTACGACGACACCAGCGTCACATGCTCGCTTTGGGGCATCGATCCCGAATACGTTGTCAAGACCGAGCAGATCAGATGGGACAAGGGCGAGGAGTACAAGACCGAGGTCGTAGCCAACGAGTACTTCTCGAGCGGCAAGGTCGAGGTGAACACCTACGGCGTCAACGGCCACATCATCGGAATAATGCGCTACGTCTACGATGCGAAGGGCAACCTTGTGGACAAGGACTACTTCGAGTCGAACTACGAGCCGAAGACCCAGATCATCGAATGCGCGCCAGACGTCCTGGAGCAGACGAAGAAGAAGTACGAAGACGAGGACAAGAAGAGTTAATCGGAGAGCATGGCAGCTTCAACCCGCATTCGCTTCGATATAGGAAAGAATCCGCAGACGCCAGCGCAGCGCTCGCGAAGAGCCCGCTTCGCAGCCGCTCTGGCGGTGCTCGCCCTCGCGCTGACGCTCTCGCTGGTCCTCGCGCCCGTCCAGGCCAGCGCTTCCATCGCCAACACCGACACGATCGGCACGACCCCGATCTCGGAGATGGACTTCGACAAGAACTCCGCGCCCAACGTCACCTGCTACGCTGGCATCCTCACCACCCAATCGGGGAAGGTCCTCTGGTCGCGCCTGCCCGACGAGAAGCTCGCCATGGCCTCGCTGACCAAGATCATGACCGCGATGGTGGTCTTGGACAAAGGCAATCTCAACGACTCGATCACCGTCTCGAAGAACGCAGCCAAAACCGATGGATCGACCGCTGAGCTACGAAGCGGCGATGTGCTCACCGCAGAGCAGCTCCTCTATTGCATGATGCTGCCCTCGGGCAACGATGCGGCGATAGCTCTTGCAGAGCACTACGGCGGCAGCACGGACGGCTTCGCCAAGATGATGAACGAGAAGGCCAAGGAGCTGGGAATGGATTCGACCGTCTTCAGCAGTCCAACCGGCCTTACCGACAAAGGCAACTACACCACCTGCAACGACTACATCAAGCTCGTCATGTACGCGATGAAAAACGACACCTTCCGCAAGGTGGTGGCCACGAAATCGTTCACCTACAAGTCGACTTCGCGCGGATACGACATCAAGCTCAAGAACACCAACGAGCTGCTCACGCGCTACGAGGGCATGATTGGCGTCAAGACGGGCTTCACCAACAAGGCGGGCTATTGCTTCGTTGGGGCTGCCGAGGACTCGGGCATCGAGCTCTACGCCGTGCTACTCTACTGCAAGTCGGAGGAACAGCGCTTCGGTGACTGCATCACCCTGCTCAACTGGGGATTCAAGCACTACCACAACATCACGCTGCTCGATGCCGAGACGGTCGTCGGCGAGGCCGTGGATACCGACTATCTGGACGTCACCGTGCCGATAGTGCCCGCGGAGTCGGTCTCGATCGTAGGCTTCGACTACGATCCAGACCTCACCCTCACCATCACGGTCGACAATCTCCACGGCGCAATCGAAGCTGGCGACAAGGCGGGCTCGATAGTCTGGAGCCGCGATGGCGAGGACCTCGCCACCGTCGACCTGGTCACCGCCAACTCGCAGCCCGCGCCATCGATGTTCGAGATGGTACAGATCGGCTGGACGCGCTTCACGAGCCTCTTCACATGGGACTTCATCAGCGTCGATCAGGTCATCAACCTCGAGACCACGCAGCCCATGCTCCCGAAGGGCTAGCCGAAGAGGAGGGGTGAGACGCTTGGCCGCATCGAGCGACAATCCGATGCGCCGCGAGCACGACAGGCTCGGCGCCAGGTACATCGAGTATGGGGGAGCAGAGGTCGTCGCGGACTATGGCATCGACTACCACATCGACCTCCCATTAGCCAATCCGCTGCTCGTCGACCTCTCATTCCAGGGCATGCTGCGCGTCTCCGGCCTCGATAGCGGCTTCTTCCTGCATACGGTGCTCACCTGCGACGTCGGCTCGTTGACTCACGGGCACAGCAGCCATGCGCTGATGCTCGACGGAGAGGGCAACGTCATCGATGAGCTGCTCGTCATCTGCAGCGGCGATGACGAGTACATGCTGATCGTCGACGCACCGGTGATCGACGAGGCCTTCGACTGGCTCAAGACGATTGCAGCGGCGGTATCGGCGCGAGATGGGCTCTTCTCCGAGGTGAAGATCGGCAACGAGAGCGGCGCGCTCGCCATGCTCGCGATCATGGGCCCGGACAGGCTCCCGATGCTCAATGAGCTTCGCACGGAGCCGAACGCCCCCGACTTCTCGATACAGCTCGGCTCCGGTACATGCTTCACTCGCTCGATCGGCGGCATTCCGATGATGCTGATCTCCGACGAGCCCGCGGAGACGATCCTCGTCCTCTGCTCGCGCGAGGGCGCTGCGGCGCTGTGGCAGGCGCTTCTAAGCTTCCCCGAGCTCCAGGCGATAGGCCTGCGCCCCTACGAGCAGGTGATGAGCGACATGGGCCTTTGGCTGGACGGCCTCGAAGAGGGAAGGCTCCTCTCCGTGAGCGAATCTGGCTTGGCACATCTACTGCGCGAGACGCGCGATTTCGTGGGCGCATCGGCGCTTTTCGCATAGTGCCGAAGCCCAGCTTTATCGGCAGCTTTCTTCCCTTTGATATACAATGGAATCGCGGAGATAAGCTCCAGTCGAATCTAGGAGGATTCCATGGCAGATCAAAGCAGATGCCCCGTTTGCAACGCGCTCGTCGACGCCAGCGACACCGTGTGCGCGAGGTGCGGATTCAAGCTCGTCGGCAGGACCGAGTCCTTCGCCAACGTCACCGCGCAGTTCGAGGCGATTCCCGAGGCTGCGCAGGAAAAACCCGTATCCAAGCCGGTCGATGGCGTGCCCACGCTCACCATCATCAAGGGCCCGCTGCAGGGCGAGAAGTTCCATTTGACCGACTTCCCGCTGGTCATCGGCAGGGATCCGGAGTGCGACCTCTTCCTCAACAACATGACCGTCACGCGCAAGCATGCGCTGCTCGAGGCGATCGATGGCGAGGTTGTGATCACGGACCTCAATTCCCTCAACGGAACGTGGATCGACGGGCAGATCAAGGACAGGAGCATTTTGAAGAACGGGACGATCGTGCAGATCGGAACGTTCGCGATGATCTTCAACATCTAGCTCGATCAGCGTGCGAGCTCAGCGTTCGAAGGGCGCCGAGCGCGCGAGGAGCCTTTGCGCTCAAAAGGCAATCCAACAGGCAAGAAGGGAAGAGAAGTGGCAGTTGAAAGCAAGCTGTTGTCAGGCAACGAGGCGGTGGCGCAGGGCGCTTGGGAAGCTGGGTGCCTCATAGGCGCCGGCTATCCCGGGACCCCCTCCACAGAGGCCCTCGAGGCCTTCGCCAAGTACGATGACGTCTACGCCGAGTGGGCTCCGAACGAGAAGGTCGCCTTCGAGGTCGCCTCTGGTGCGAGCATGGGCGGAGTGCGCGCGTTGGTCACGATGAAGCACGTCGGCGTCAACGTTGCGGCCGATCCGCTCTACTCGATGTCCTACATCGGCGTCAACGGTGGCCTCGTTCTCTTCGCCGCCGACGACCCGGGCATCTTCTCCTCGCAAAACGAGCAGGACACGCGCTTCCACGCCCTCGGCGCGCGCGTTCCGCTGCTCGAGCCCGCCGACCCCGCCGAGGCCAAGTTCTACGTCAAGCAGGCCTTTGCGATTTCGGAGCGCTTCGACACCCCGGTGATCGTCCGCTCGACCGTGCGCCTGTCGCACACCAAAGCAGTCGTCGAGTGCGAGGACAGGGCGGACCAACCGCGCAAGGAGTATGAGAAGAGCCCGGTCAAGTGGGTCATGATGCCCGCCAATGCCAAGGTGCGACGCAAGTTCGTCGATGCGCGCGTCGAAGAGCTCGCCGAGTTCAACAACGCCTCCGTTTTCGTTCGCGCCGATTATCGCGACACGAGCATCGGCGTGATCTGCGCTGGCGTCACCTACAATCACGTTCGCGAGGCCCTTCCTGAGGCCAGCGTGCTCAAGCTCGGCATGACCTATCCCATTCCCGACCAGGCGATCCTCGACTTCGCTTCCAGGGTCGACAAGGTCTACGTCGTCGAGGAGGCCAGCAACTACCTCTCGATGCAGGTCAAGGCGCTCGGCGTGCAGCTCAGCGAGTTCGTCGAGCCGATCCCTCCCGACGACGAGCTGTCTCCTGGCATCGTGCGCAGGGCATTCGGCATCGAGACGCCCGAATTCGACAGGTTCGATGGCGCCTTGCCGCCGCGTCCGCCAGCGCTTTGCGCGGGCTGTCCCCACAGGCTCGTCTACAGCGAGCTTCGCAGGATGAATGCGGTTGTCAACGGAGACATCGGCTGCTACACGCTGGGCGCGCTCGCGCCGCTCTCGTCGGTCGACTCGGTCGTCGACATGGGCGCTTCGCTATCGATGGCGCACGGCATGGAGCTGGCAAGGCGGTTCAGCGACAAGTCGATCGCGATCGACGGCAGGCCGATCGTCGGCGTCATCGGCGATTCGACCTTCGCGCACTCTGGAATCACCTCGCTGCTGGGCACGGTCTACAACCAGGGTAGCGGTACGCTCTGCATCCTCGACAACCGCACCACCGCTATGACCGGCATGCAGGGCAACCCGGTCAACGGGATCACGCTGCAGAACAGGCCAAGCCGAGAGCTCGACCTCGTCAAGCTCTGCGAGGCGCTCGGTGTCGAAGACGTTCAGCGCGTCGACTCGCAGAATCTCGCCGAGGTCCGCGCGGCGCTTAAGAGGGCAGTCGCCTCCGACGGGCTCTCGGTCATCGTCTTCTGCTCGCCGTGCAGGCTGCTGGTGCGCACGCGCAAGGAGCCGCCGACGATTTCCGACTGCAAGAGGTGCGGTGCGTGCCTCAAGATCGGCTGCCCAGCCCTGGGCACCGATGACGAGGGCTGCGCGAAGATCGACGAGATGCAGTGCATCGGGTGCGGGCAATGCGCCCAGGTGTGCCCGTTCGGCTGTATCTCGAGCGAGGGGAGGGAGTAGACGATGGCGGATAAGATCAACAGCGCAACCACTGTTCTCCTCTGCGGAGTGGGCGGTCAGGGCACGATTCTCGCTGCCGACATCCTCGCCAAGGTCGCCGCGCGCGCGGGCCTGCAGATCAGGCTCTCCGAGATTCACGGCATGTCGCAGCGCGGCGGCAGCGTGATCACCATCGTCCGCTTCGGGCAGACGGTGCTCTCCCCGGTCACCGACTTCGGATGCGTCGATCGCATCGTTGCCTTCGAGGCCACCGAGGCCTTGAGGTACCTGCCCTATCTCGCCAAGGATGGCAAGCTGCTCGTCAACAGCGAGGAGATCGTCCCGCTGCCAGTGCTCATCGGCGCGGCCGAGATGCCCGAGAACACGCTCGAATTCCTCGAGCAGCGCGGCGCAAAGCTCATCGATTCCACCAAGATCGCCGAGGAGGTAGGCAATCCCAAGGCGACCAATATCGTCCTCATGGGCGCGCTCTCCACCGAGCTCGACTTTCCCGTCGAGATTTGGGAGGAGGTCATCTCGAAGAGGGTGCCGCCCAAGACCATCGAGAGCAATCTCGCGGCCTTCGCGGCGGGTGCCAAGGCGGTTTCGCAAGGCTAGGCTGGGCGCAACATAGAGCCGATGCTCGCGGTGGATGCAAGAGCGCATGGGCGCCAGGGGCATCCGCCGCGACTCTTTTGCCGCAAATATGGTGAAAAACATAGCCTATGCGCGTATAATGGGAATGTTGAAAACCGAAGTAACCACAACTTAAACGCACACTACGGAGGTTTTGTTGGCTAACGCGAAGTCCAAGGCTAAGCCTAGTTCCAATTCCAAGTCCAAAGGCGCAAGCAAGGGCTCGTCCAAGAGTTCCACTCGAAACACGTCCAAGGGCAACTCGAAGTCCTCGTCAGCGGCTAAGAAGTCGAGCAACGCCAAGAGCGCGCAGAGCAAGCGCTCCCTGGGAGCAGAGCCCGTGCCTGCACCCAAGCGCTCGATGCTCAGCCTTCGCATCCGCAACGACCTGATCGGGATCATCATCATCGTCGTCGCGCTGGTGATCCTGCTGGCGGTCGCGCGCCCCGGCGACGCGATCTTTACCAACCTGGTTTCGAACGGCCTGCGCACGGTCTTCGGATTCGGGGCCTACCTGCTTCCGATCTTCGTCATCGTCTTCGGCTGCTGCTTCTTCCTGCTGGGCCGCAAGGAGCTCGTCCTCTCGCGCATAGCAATCGGACTGCTTCTGATATTCATCGCACTCGACGCGCTCATCGGCGTCAATGCCAACCTCGGCAGCTTCGGCTACGACCATCTATTCACCAAGGACATCCTCCTCGCCTACGGCGGCTATATGGGCAACGGAATCGCGTATCTGCTCAACGTCTACCTCGGCAAGGTCATCGCGTGGATTCTGATGATCGCGCTAATCATCTGCGGCATCGTCCTCATCGGATTCTCGATCTCCAAGATGATCGAGAAAATCATGGACAGGCGCAATCCCGTGGAACCCGAGCTCGTTGCGAACAGGGCCGCGTCTCCCTACGCCAGGAGCGCCTCGGCCAGCCTGCGCAACAGCACCGGCAAGACGCGCGTGCTGAACTCGTCGCCTGAGACGGTCGCGCTCAACGGCGGCGCTGCGCCCACGCGCATGCTCGATGGCAGCGGCGAGCCGGCCGGCCTCCTGCCCGATGCGTCGCCGCGCACCCGCAAGCTCGCCAATAGGGAGGGCCGATCCGAGATCAAGGTCGATCAGAAGATGGACAGCATCCTCCCAACCGTTTCGCTCAACGACCCCGTGGCCAACGGCAAGGCCGACAAGGCGGAGGAGAAGCCCAAGGAGGCCGCGAAGAAGAGCTCCAAGAAGAAGCCGGTCGACCGCGATAAGGACGGATTCACCCTGCCCGACTTCAAGCTGCTCTCCAAGTCGACCTTCACGCTCTCGTCGAAGACCTCCGACCAGGAGCTCGCCTCCCTCGGCGCAAGGCTTCAATCCACGCTGCGCGAGTTCAATGTCGGCGCGAGCGTCGTCGGCTGGGTTCACGGCCCGACGGTCACGCTCTTCAAGATCGCGCTCGACAGCGGCGTTCGCGTCAAGGCGATCCACGCGCTCTCCAAGGACATAGCGCTCTCGCTGGCTGCCGAGTCGGTCAGGATCTTCTCGCCGATCAAGGGCACCAGCTTCGTCGGCATCGAGATCCCCAATCCTACGCGTGACAACGTCCTGCTAGGCGATGTGCTTCCCGAGACCGGAGGCGCAGTGCTGACGATGGCGATCGGAAAGGATGTCGAGGGAGATTCGATCACCGCAGACCTCTCGAAGATGCCGCACCTGCTCGTCGGAGGAACCACCGGCTCTGGAAAGTCGGTCGCGCTCAACTCGATGATCATGTCGATCCTCATGCGCGCCACGCCCAACGAGGTGCGCTTCATCATGGTCGACCCGAAGCGCGTCGAGCTTTCCCTCTACAACGACATCCCCCACCTCTACGTGCCAGTCGTCACCGATCCCAACAAGGCCGCGAGCGCCTTGGCGTGGGCGGTCAACGAGATGGAGCGCAGGCTCGAGCTGCTCGAGGAGGTCGGAGTCCGCGACATCTTCCAGTACAACGAGACCCGCGAGAAGGAGGCCGCGCTGGCGGCTGGGCGCGAGAAGCTCGATGAGCTCGGCGTAGACGAGGGCATCGATGCGGATGAGATTCCCGAGCCGCTCGAGGAGATGCCCTTCATCGTCATCGTGATCGACGAGCTCGCCGACCTCATGATGACCAACGGCAAGGACGTCGAGACCTCGATCTGACGCATCGCCCAGAAGGCGCGCGCCGTCGGAATCCACCTGATAGTCGCGACGCAGCGCCCGTCGGCAAACATCGTCACCGGCGTCATCAAGTCGAACATCACGAGCAGGATCGCCTTCAACGTCGCGTCTGGCATCGACTCGCGCGTCATCCTGGACACCACCGGCGCGGAGAACCTCGTCGGCCACGGCGACATGCTCTTCATCAGGCCCGGCTCCTCCGAGCCGATGCGCATCCAGGGCTGTTACGTGAGCGAGGACGAGATCAACTCGGTCGTCTCCTACCTCAAGGCGCAGTCGAAGCCCGGCTACCACGACGAGATCTTCAACACGAAGGCTGGCGTGGGCTTGCTCGATGGCAGCGGATCGGCCAAGGGTGGATCGGCCGACGACGACCTGGTCTGGGACGCGGCGGAGATCGTCGTCAACTCGGGCATCGGCTCCACCTCGACGATTCAGCGCAGGCTCTCCGTCGGATATGCACGAGCAGGTCGCATCATGGACCAGCTAGAGGAGAAGGGCATCGTCGGACCTGCCAATGGGAGCAAACCTCGCGAGGTCCTCGTCGATGCAGAGGAACTCGAGGGAATCAAGGCGATGTGGGCCAACGATTATCTGTAGAGTGCCTTTCGCAGCGCAAGGCTCTCGCATGACTTGTGCACAGAGTGTGCAGGAATGTGAATAATGGGGAATTTGGTATAGAATCTAAGCAATACTCAACTGGTTGACATTGACGGTTCGGTTCGATGCGCGTTGCATCGAACGTCGCGATAGGGCGGCCCTATGAGTGGATATGGTTTCGGAGAAGCGCTTTCGCGTGCTAGGGAGGAGATCGGTCTCTCCGTAGCGCAGGTCTCGACTGCGCTCAGAATCAGGCCCGATGTCATCCGCGCGCTCGAGTCGGAGGATTTCGCGAACATGCCCGCGAAGGGCTTTGCCCGCAACCAGATCAGCGCGTACGCAAGGTTCCTCGGGCTCGACTCGATCGAGATCACCAGCAGCTTCCTGACAGGCTTCAACCGCTTCGAGAGCTCCAACGGCAGCTACTCGCCGTATCGCTCGCCTTCCCGCGTCGAAGCGCGCGTCAGCTCGCGCGACGGCAATCCCGTCTACAGATATCGCGGAATGCAGGACAGCGAGCCCGACCCTGGCGTTAGGAGGGTCATCCGCGGCGAATACAGCTCCCCGTACAGCGACGCGGCAGCCGAGCCCTCAGAGACCGATGCAGCCACGCGCAGGGCGACCCGCGCGCGCCGCAATGCAGAGAATGTAGGCGACCAGCTCGACGAAGTCGAGGGCATTGCGCACGAAGAGGAGGCTCCGCGCAGCAGGCGCGCCTCCGAACCTCGCAATCGCGGACGCGGCTCCTCGCGTCAGCCCAAGCAGCCTCGCAGCATCCGTGGCTCGCACAGCGTGCACGTCGGCACGGGCAGATCGGGCCGTGGCGGACGAATCGACAGCAAGTCTCGCAGCAGATCCGGCATCTCGAGCAACGAGCGCATTTTCCGCGGCGGCCGCTCCATCAAGAAGATCCTGATCATCGTCTTGATCTTGGCGATCATCGCCGGCCTTGCGATCTTCTTGGTCCCGAAGGTCTTCGGCGGCTCGTCCTCCAGCAGCTCCGATGTCATTCAAGTCACTGGCTCCGATAGCGCTGGCACCGATGCGATGGCAGATACCTCCGATGACGCGCTGACCGACATGCCCGACAAGGTCGAGGTCAAGGCGACGGAGTTCGGCCTCAAGGTGACCGTCGCCGACGGATCGTCCTCGTGGGTGCAGGTCGATGTGGATGGGAAGACCCCGATAGCCGAGGTGGTGACCGGCCCGCAGGAGCTGAGCTATACGGTCACCGACACTGCCTCGCTTCAGATTGGAAAGACTTCCGCAGTCAAGGTCACTGTCGACGGCCAAGATGTAGAATTGTTCTCTAAAAACGGAATCGGCGTCGTGACCTTGAAACTGAAGGACGGGAAGGTCATCAGGAGCGAGAGCTGACGCCAAGCGGCGGAAGAAACCTGATTTGCTGGAAGACATCATTGTCAGAGGTGCGCGAGAGCACAACCTCAAGAACATCAACGTTAAGATCCCTCGGGACAAGCTCGTAGTGATAACCGGGCTCTCCGGCTCGGGCAAGTCCTCGCTTGCCTTCGACACGATATATGCCGAGGGTCAGCGAAGGTACGTCGAGTCGCTCTCCTCCTACGCGCGCCAGTTCCTCGGACAGATGGAGAAGCCCGACCTCGATTCGATCTCGGGGCTTTCGCC
The DNA here is from genome assembly GCA_024698685.1 of bacterium. Taxonomy (GTDB): domain Bacteria; phylum Actinomycetota; class Coriobacteriia; order Coriobacteriales; family CADBOM01; genus RGIG5709. The sequence goes on along the minus strand of JAILQZ010000017.1, from coordinate 75,194 downwards.
CGCCGTCTCGATCGACCAGAAGACCACCTCGAAGAATCCTCGCTCGACCGTAGGAACGGTCACCGAGATATACGACTACCTGCGCCTGCTCTTCGCGCGAGTCGGTATCCCGCACTGCCCCGAATGCGGCAAGGTCATCGCCAAGCAGACCGTCGACCAGGTTGCCGATCTCGTGCTCGAGGAGGCGCCGGGTGCCCGCGCGATAATCCTCGCGCCCGTCATCAAGGGGCGCAAGGGCGAGTACTCCAAGCTCTTCGACGAGCTGCGCAAGCAGGGCTTCTCGCGCGTGCGCGTCGATGGCGAGATCCGAAGCCTCTCCGAGGCGATCGAACTCAACAAGAACTTCAAGCACGACATCGATGTCGTGGTCGACAGGCTGGTTCTCAAGGAGGGCGTCACCACGCGCCTCGTCGAATCGATTCAGACCGCGACGACGCTCGCCGACGGCGTGGTCATCGTGCAGTTCCCGGGTTCCGGCGATGAGCCCGATCGCGAGGAGTCCTTCTCGCTGGCGCTGGCATGCCCTGAGCACGGTTTCTCGATCGACGAGCTCAACCCACGCGACTTCTCCTTCAACGCCCCCTACGGCGCCTGTCCCGACTGCATGGGCCTCGGAGTGCGCAGCGAGGTCGATCCCAAGCTGCTCATCCCCAATCCTGCGCTCTCGCTGGCAGAGGGCGCATGCAAGGTTGTCTCGATGCGCTCGAACTACTATCCGCAGGTGCTCGAGGCTGTCGCCAACCATCTCGATGTCGACATCGACGCGCCGTTCGAGAGCTATCCCGAGGACGTGAAGAAGGCCTTCTTCTACGGTCTGGGCGACGAGCGCATCCGCATCGACTACGTCACGCTCGATGGACGCAGAACCTACTGGTACCGCGAGTGGGATGGCCTGGTCAACGTCGTTCATGAGAAGATTCAGACCGCGAACGGCGAGAGGACCAAGGAGAAGCTCGAGGGCTTCTTCTCGTCGACACCCTGCAACACCTGTCACGGCTCGAGGCTCAAGCCCTCGGTGCTCGCCGTGACCATCAACGACAAGAACATCCACGAGATCGTGCAGATGCCGGCGGCCAAGTCGCTTGAGTTCTTCGAGGAGCTCAAGCTCACCGGCAGCGACGCGCTCATAGGAGATCGCATCGTCAAGGAGATCCGCGAGCGCCTGCGCTTCCTCGTCTACGTCGGTCTCGACTACCTCACGCTCGACCGCGCCACCGCGACGCTCTCCGGCGGCGAGGCGCAGCGCATCAGGCTCGCCACGCAGATCGGCGCTGGTCTCATGGGTGTGCTCTACGTCCTCGACGAGCCCTCGATCGGACTGCACCAGCGCGACAACGCGCGCCTCGTGGAAACGCTCAAGCACCTGCGCGACATCGGCAACACCGTCATCGTCGTCGAGCACGACGAGGAGACGATCCGCAGCGCCGACTACGTCATCGACATGGGCATCGGCGCCGGCGAGCATGGCGGCGAGGTCGTGGCGGCGGGAACCCCCGAGGAGGTCGCCCACGCCGAGAACTCGCTGACCGCCGACTACCTCTCCGGACGCAAGCGCATCGAGGTGCCGAGCGAGAGGCGATATCCCGAGCGCGGCCTGCTCGAGATCAAGGGCGTCACGACGAACAACCTCAAGAGCGTCGACGCGGGCTTCGAACTCGGAACCTTCACCGTCGTCACCGGTGTCTCAGGCTCTGGCAAGTCGTCGCTGGTCACCGACACGCTCGTTCCTGCGCTCACCAACAGGATCCATCGCTCGCGCAAGAAGGAGGGCGACTACGCCTCCCTCTCCGGCGTCGGGCTCATCGACAAGGTCATCGACATCGACCAGTCTCCGATCGGGCGCACGCCGCGCTCGAACCCGGCGACCTACATCGGCGTCTGGGACGACATCAGGGCGCTCTTCGCGTCGACGCCGGAGTCGAAGGCTCGCGGCTACAACCAGGGCCGCTTTTCCTTCAACACCACCGGCGGCCGCTGCGAGGCCTGCAAGGGAGATGGCCAGATCAAGATAGAGATGCACTTCCTGCCCGACGTCTACATTCCCTGCGAGCAGTGCCACGGGGCGCGCTACAATCGCGAGACGCTGCAGGTCAAGTACAAGTCTAAGAGCATCGCCGACATCCTCGACATGACCGTCGCGGAGGCGCTTCGCTTCTTCGAGAACATCCCGCAGATCAAGCGCAAGCTGCAGACGCTCTTCGACGTGGGACTCGGCTACATCCGCATGGGCCAGCCAGCGACCACCCTCTCGGGTGGAGAGGCGCAGAGGGTCAAGCTCGCCTCCGAGCTGCAGCGCAAGTCGACGGGCAAGACGCTCTACATCCTCGACGAGCCGACGACCGGCCTGCACTTCGACGACGTGCGCCAGCTGCTCGAGGTTCTCCAGCGCCTCGTCGATCGCGGCAACACCGTGATAGTCATCGAGCACAACCTCGATGTCATCAAGTGCGCCGACAGGGTCCTCGACATGGGCCCGGAGGGCGGTGACGGGGGAGGCACGGTCATAGCGTATGGAACCCCCGAGGAGGTTGCGCAGTGCGAGCGGAGCTATACGGGCGAGTTCCTGAGGAAGGTCCTTGAGTAGTGGAGTTCGACATCGACAGCCACGGACAGGTCAAGGCGCTGCTCTCCCTCGACGAGCAGGTCTCCAAGGTTCCGCAGCTTCCCGGTGTCTACCTGTGGAAGGACTCCAACGACAAAGTCATCTACGTAGGCAAGGCCAAGCAGCTGCGCAACAGGATGAAGCAGTACATCCAGGGCACCGACGAGCGCGTCAAGATTCCCTTCATGATGGAGCAGGTGGCCTCGTTCGACTACATCGTCACCGAGAGCGAGCATGAGGCGCTAGTCCTCGAGAAGAACCTGATTTCGCAGTTCAAGCCCTACTACAACGTCGACTATCGCGACGACAAGAGCTATCCCTACATTGCGATCACGAAGGGCGACGCGTTCCCTGCGATCAAGTTCACGCGCGAGCGCCATGTCTCGACGACGCGCTATTTCGGCCCCTACACCGACTCGCGCGCGGCGCGCAAGACCATCGACGTGGTCAGGCGCATCGTGCCGATTTGCTCGGCGGGCTGCCCGCAGTACAAGGCGATGAAGCGCCAGTTGGATAAGGGACGCGAGCCCAAGGACGGGAAGCCGTGCTTCGACTATCACGTGGGGCTCGGTCCGGGCCCATGTTGCGGCGCGTGCTCCGAGGAGGAATACGCGGAGTCGGTCAAGCGCGTCGAGCGCTTTCTGCAGGGTCGCAGGCGCGAGTTCGTCGACCTGCTCAAGGAGGACATCGCGGAGGCCGCGGCCAACCTGGAGTTCGAGCGCGCCTCGCGCATCCGCGACAGGCTCGCGATCATCGAGAGCCTCGAAGGCAGCCAACACGCCACCATCGCGCGCGACCTCGACTGCGATGTCATCGGCTTCTACCGCGAGGAGACGATTACCGGAGTGAACGTATTCGTCGTGCGCGAGGGCTCGATCATCAACTCCTGCGAGTTCGTCCTCGACAAGGGTGCGGACGTGCCGATGGAGGATCTCGTCGAGACCTTCATCGTCCGCTATTACGACGAGACATCGGATATCCCGCGGCAAGTCGTCATCGACACCGAGCTCGACGACGTCGAGCCGCTCGAGCACTGGCTCACCGAGAAGCTGGCTTCGAGCCACGGCGCCAAGGTGCGAATCGTCGTCGCCAAGCGAGGCGAGAAGCACGACCTGCTGCTGATGGCGGCGGACAACGCGAAGCACTCGCTGCAGCGCTTCAAGATCAGGACGCGCTATGACGAAGAGCGCATCAACACCGCGCTGCTGCAGCTCGAGAGCGCATTGGCGCTGCCCGGCCCTCCGATGCGCATCGAGTGCTACGACATCTCGACGATTCACGGGAAGCATTCCGTAGCCTCGATGGTCGTCTTCACGGGTGGGCGCGCCGACAACTCCTCCTACCGCAGGTTCAAGATCAGGATGGAGACCCTCGAGGCCAACGACGTGGCGATGATGCGCGAGACCTTTGACAGGCGCTTCTCGCGCAAGAACATGGAGAGCGATCGCTTCGGCAAGCGCCCCGACCTGATCATCGTCGATGGTGGAAAGCCGCAGCTCAACGCCGTGGTCAAGCAGATGGCCGAGCTCGGGCTCTCCGACATCCCGCTCACCGGTCTTGCCAAGGCAGACGAGGAGCTCTTCGTCACCTGGGACGACGAGCCTGTGGTCCTTCCGCTGGGCTCGCCAGCGCTGTATCTAGTGAAGAGCGTGCGCGACGAGGCGCACAGGTTCGCGATCGAGTACCACCGCAAGCTGCGTGGGAAGACCATGACCTCGTCGATACTCGATGACGTTGCCGGCCTCGGTCCGAAGCGCAAGAAGATCCTCATGCGAGAGTTCGGAAGCGTGAAGCGGATGCGCGAAGCGAGTGTGGAGGAGATTGCGGCGGTCAAGGGGATTCCCCGCGAGGTTGCCGAAGAGGTCTTCGAGGTGCTGCGCCAGACCGAGTAGCCAGGCCCAAGGAGCTATTTCCCGCCTTTGCCGGCTTTCCTGCAGATTCTCGCAACTACGAGCGAGAAGGCCAGTCCCACCGCTGCAAGCGCAGTGACCACCCACATCACCGGAACGAGTCCGACCACGTCGCCGAGCTTGCCGAGGCAGGGCGCGAGCACGCCGCCGACGCACACTGCGACTCCGAACGAGAGGCCCGAAGCCATGCCGAGATGGTGTGGGACGAAGCTCTGGCCGAGCGTGATGGCTGGCGGATTGAAGATGTTGAGTCCGAAGGCTAGGACGACGATCATCGCGATGGTGACGGCGATGTGGATGTTGGCCGCGAAGAGCGCGAAGGCAACCACTAGCGCGCAGAAGCAGCATATGGTCAGGCGCACCGTGCCGAATCTGTTGGCTGCGACGCTCGAGAGTATCGTGGCTATCGCGCCCATGGCGGCGAAAAGCGTGACCATCAGCGAACCCAGTTGCTCGGTTTGCCCCAGCACGTAGACCATGAACAACGGCGCGAAGCTGGTGACAGAATAGTAGAGGACCGAGCGCACAGACAGCGTGCCGAGGACCGCCGCGAAGTGGCCCCAGTTGTCCGTCTCGCCCTCCTGAGCTGCGGTTTTGGCATCGATGAGGCCGAACGAGGCGAAGCGACCGTTCATCGCAAAGAGCAGTATCGCGTAGGGTATGGTTGGGATGAGGAACACGAGCGTGCCCTTGAGCCCGAATGCCGTGAGCGCCGCGACGGTGATGATCGGCCCAACGGTGAAGCCGACCTGCCCGCCGAGCGAGAAGATGCTCATCGAGCCCTCCTTCGAGCCCTTTGCAACGAGATTGGCGAGTCGCCCGCCTTCGGGGTGGAGCATCGCTATTCCGGTGCCGCTGAGCATCGCCGACGCGACGACGAGCCAGTAGCTGCGCACCACGCCGAGCGCCGCCATGCCGCAACCGGCGAACAGCACGCCGAGGGCCATCAGCCATGGGCGCGCCTTGCGGTCGCCGAGCCACCCGAAGAGCGGCTGGATGATCGCCGACGCGATGTTCGCGGCGAAGACGAGCATGGTGACTTCGGTGTAGGAGTATCCGCCCTCGAGCACGAGGAAGGGGAGCGCCGCAGCGATGCCGCCCTGCGCGATGTCAACGCAGATGTGCCCGCCCATGAGGATCAGGCTGTACTTGCGTCCGCCCTCGGGTGCGCTGCCGCTAGGGCCTTCGGATATGCTCTTGGATCGGCTCACGCCTGAGGGCCCCCTGTTGTCGAGTGCCGGCAGCTCGGTGGATGAGCCGCCCCTGCGACAAGTTTAGCAATTGCCGGTGAAGACATAGCGCAGGTGCTTGCGGGCGACTTCAGCGAGGGCGTAGACAGTCTCGACCGGCGTGGGCGGGCGGTTGCCATACTTGAAGCTCGGGAAGAACCTCGTGATGTGATAGGGGATCTCCTCGTCCAGGCTTGCGAGCCATCGAGCTGCGGCTTCGATCGCCTCGGGCGAGTCGTTGAGGCCCGGAATCACGAGCGTAGTCACCTCGAGATGGCAGCTCTGCAGCGTCGCGAGCGTCTCGATGGTGCTAGTCACGCATTCGTAGCTTCCGCAGATGTCGCTGTAGAAATCGCTCGAGAATCCCTTGAGATCGATGTTGGCGGCATCTAGCAGGTGAGAGACGCTCTCCAGCGCGCTCCAGTTGACCATCCCATTGCTTACGACGACGTTGACCAGGCCGTTCTCGTGCGCGAGCTCGCCGCAGTCGCGCATGAACTCGAGGTTGATGAAGGGCTCGTTGTATGTGTATGCGATGCCGATGCATCCGCGGCGCTCGAGCTTGAGCGCGCGGTCTATAACCTCGCGCGGGCTCATCTGGCGCCAATCGGCCGAGTTGGCGGTTGCGTAGGAGATCATATGGTTCTGGCACCAGGGGCACTTGAGGTTGCAGCCGTAGGAGCTGAGCGAGAGGACGGTGGTGCCGGGGTGGAATCGCGCGAAGGGCTTCTTCTCGATGGGGTCGAGCGCAAGGCTGGTCAAGCGACCGTAGCCTTCCGGAACGATCTTGCCATCTTGCATCTTCCGGGAGCCGCAGAGGCCATATGCGCCCTCGGCGGGGGAGCATGCGTGGGGGCAGATGTTGCAGGAGGCTCCGCCCATGGCGCTAGACCACCCGGGCTTGGCCGCCAAGCGTGTGCCGCACGACCTTGAAGCGCTGAAGCTCGACGTCCTTCTCGAACGAGATGATGCCCGCCTTGCGCTTGGCGATCGCAATCTGCTGTTCGACGGTGTCAACGCCCTCCAGATCGGGCAGAAGCACGCCGCGGCGGTTTCCCTTCGTGACAATCACGCCGTAGACCTTGACGTCGAGCTGGTCGGGTGAGTCGATATGCTCCGGCTCTTCGAGCACGTCTACGCTGTAGGCGATGTAGTCGAGCTCGTCCGGCTCGACCGGCATGAAGCGCCTGTCCTCGCTGCATGCCCAGACCGCGTTGCCGATGATCTCGTCGGCGATGCATTCGCGTGCCGGCGAGAGCGTGCCGATACATCCGCGCAGCGTGTCGCCGATATGCAGCGAGACGAAGGTCGCCGCGCTCTTCTCGAGCATCCAGTGAGGGAGGTCGACGGGCCGCTCGATCGGCGCTCCGGTGTTGGCGAAGGCCTCGACCGTCTTGCGAGCGAGCTCGACGCACGGGTCGACCAGCGTGTAGGAGGCCACGCCGTAGCCTACTCCGAAGGGCCCCTCATGGCTGAGCAGCTTCGGGGCGATGGTGTAGCCTTGGGTCTCTGCGGTGCGCTCGAGCGCGCCGGCCATCATCTGGAAGGAGCCGAGGCCGCATTCGGCCGCGGCATCCCTGAACTCGTCGGTGAAGTCGAAGAGCGCGTCGAAGTCGGCGCTGTCGAGGATCTGCTGTATGCGCTCCTCGAATTCCAGGCCCGCCTTGCTTATGCCATACGGGCCATCGGCCAGCAGCTTGTGAGAGAGGTCCCCGCTGGCTATGAAGATGGCCTTCTTGCCCTGCTCCCCCGCGATGTCAGCGATGATCTTGCCGAGTTCGCGGTTCATTTTGCAGGGAAGCGTAGAGAGTCCCAGGCGCACGAGCTTGTAGCGCGGCTTCTCGATTCCCAGTTCGGCGAAGGCTCTGTCGATGAACCAGAGCGGGATGAAGGTGCCATGGTCGAGGCGTGGGCGGAAGCCCTGCGAGCTCTTCATGCGAATCGCCGGAGTGGCGCTGGCAGCACGCGCGATGATCGCATCGGCCATCTCGCGGTCGCATTGAACGTCAACCTTGTCATCGGGCGCGCCGAAGCTGCGGAAATCTGCGACGAAGCGTTCGCCGCAGTCGATGAAGAAGGAGTCGCCGTAGTAGGGCGCGTGGGGCGAGGAGACGACGATCGTGTCTGGATCCTCGAGCGCGACTCTGATGGCGATCTCCTCGAATGCGTCGACGGTGCTCTGGATTTCGAGCTCCTTGCCGCATCCGCAATCAGGGATTATCAGTGGTGGGTGTGGCACTGCGTAGGCTGCTAGAATCCCCATGGTCGCCAACTTTCTATTTTGGAAGGGGATGGTTTGAGAGCATTCGCTCGTGGAGCCGATGAGGGGACTCGAAAACCGCTTCGCTTCTGCGGAACTCGCGCTTTTGGGGCCTCGCGCCAATGGCGCTCGGTCAACGACAGCCCGCTGGGCTGTCGTTCCCTTTCGGGTTCTCGTCCCCTCGGCGCTTGCCGTTCCGGGCTCGTTCGGCCTGAAACCTCTTAAGGGCTCCTGACATCACTGGAGCCGATGAGGGGACTCGAACCCCTGACCTACGCATTACGAGTGCGTTGCTCTACCAGCTGAGCTACATCGGCTTTTGCGATAGAACGTAGTATAGCATTTGATTCGGGAGCGAGCCGACAAACATCGCTATCGGGAAATAACGGGCAGGCTCGGGCGCAGGCGCAGCTAGCGAGCCGCGTCACGGCACTTGTCGAGCAGGTCCCATCCGAACCTGTCGAGCAATTTGGCCAGTGTCGCATCATTGCCCGAAGAGAGCCTGTTGTCGCTCCAAAGGGAGAAGACTTCCTGGGTGCCCGGAACGCTCGCGAGCTTGCGATACTCGCGCGCAAGCACGACTGGAACGTCTGCGATCAGCTCCATCACCTTGAACCACAGGTCGTCTCCTCCAGATGCGAGCTCCATGAGGCAATCGACATCGAGAGCCTCGCTTGGCAGCAGGCCAGGCGGGAAGAGGGTGCCGGCACCCATGGTCGCGAAGAGGTCCATGCGCTCTTCGTCGACATAGCTGCTGTCCTCGAAGCCCCAGTCGCGATAACTCTCGATCGAGCCATCCTCCTTGAAGAGCATCGTGTGGGTGCGCATCGCGGAGATCGCGCGAGGGTGTTTCTCGTATGACTCGAGCAGATGCGAGATGGTGTCGTCGGGGAAGAGCAGATCGTCATCGAAGGCGATGACGATGCTCTCGGGGAATTCCTGCATGCAGCATACGCTGCGCTTATAGGGCATGATGTCGCGCTCGCACCAGCGAATCTCCAAACCGCGTCCCCTGATATCGAGCAGACGTCGCGGCAGGTCCGCCTCCTTGCGAGGGAACTGCTCCAACGCGAGCCAGAGCACGATGCGATCGGCCTTGACGGTCTGCGCCATGATGCTCTCGATAGCCGGGTAGATGCTGTCGATGCGCGCAGGGAAGGAGGTAAGCGATGCAACCACTTGCACCGGGCGCTTCTCGACGGTGACCCCAGGGTCGGTCGTCCTTCGCGTGAAGGTGCGCAATGCGGCCGCCTTCGACCTTGCGGCGCGCATGGTGGACCTTCTCGTTTTGGCCAGCTTCTCCCGCTCCTTCGTCATCTGCTTGATCGCGCTTTTCGGGAGGAGGCTGGCGCTGGCGATGAGGCGAGCGGCGATATCCGAAGGAAGCCCGCTTGCCTGCGCGGTAAGTTTGCGCTTCGAAGCGCTGGAAATCCTCGCGTGCGCTTCCAGGAGCAATTCGTCGAGCAGGCTGTCGAGATTGTTCTGGAAGATGGCGCCGGCCAGCATCGCCTTCTCGTCTGCGAACGATTTCAGGGCATCGGCGATCGCGAAGAGAGAGCATCCTTCGGCAAGGGTCTCCTCGAAGGAGCTGAACAGCTCCGCGTCGCTGGCAAAGGCCGAGGACACCCCGTAGGGTTCCATGCCAAGGGATGCGGCAGAGGCGCATGAGACGCGCTTGGCCGCAATCAGCGCCTCGAGGAAGAGAGTCATCGTTGGGTGCGTGATTCCCGAAAGGGGGCGAATTCCAAGCTCGATCAGGAAGTCGCTTCTATAGAGCGCGCGCTCGATTCCCGCGTGGAGATCGCCGGCAAGGCGCATCTTCGTGAACATCTTGGGTCCGTCGAACACCCCATAGTAGGTGTCGTTGAAGCCGTCCTCGCGCCCAATCAGCAAGTCCAAGCTGCACTCTTTGGCGCGCCTGCACATTGCCGCAACAGCTGCCCTGTCTATCTCGCCGCACCCGATGGCGACGTATTGCGCGGCTGACCTCTCGAGCGCCTTGGCTACCGTTGCAGCGATCCCCGAGCTGTCCCTTGCATCGATTGTTGCGCTGGGAAGGGAAACGACGAGGCAATCGCCGATGGATCTGATGTCGATGGTGCCTGCGGGCATGCTTCTCCTTACGGATGACGAATCTTCCAGATTGTATCATGCTGGTATACTTGGAATTGCACCAATCTGGCTCTCAGTTCGGCAAGTCCAGCGAGTGAAGGAGTAGGATGCAAACCGTCCTCGTCGTATTCGGAACGCGTCCGGAGGCAATCAAGATGTGCCCTCTGGTCCTCGAGCTCAAGAGGTCTCCGAGGCTCGAGACCGTCGTCTGCGTGTCTGGACAGCACAGGGAGATGCTCGACCAGGTGCTGGAGGCATTCGATGTGGTGCCAGATTACGATCTCAGCGTGATGACGGACGGGCAGTCGCTTTCCGACATCACCACGCGCGTGCTGATTGGCATGCAGGGGATCATCGATGAGTGCAAGCCAAGCCTCATGCTCGTTCACGGCGACACCACCACGACATTCGCTGCGGCACTCGCGGCATTCTACAGGCAGGTTCCCGTGGGGCATGTCGAGGCCGGGCTGAGAACGCGCGACCTCACCGCTCCATATCCGGAGGAGTTCAACCGACAGGCTGTCGACATCGTCACCAGCCTCCATTTCGCGCCGACCGAGGCCTCGAAGACCAACCTCCTCGACGAGTGCAAGGATCCCGGCACTGTCTTCGTCACGGGAAACACCGTGATCGATGCGCTCAAGACCACGGTGCGCAGCGACTACAGCCATCCCGAGCTCGATTGGGCGGGCGATAGCCGCCTCATTCTGATCACGGCGCACCGCAGGGAGAACCTTGGCGAGCCGATGCATGGCATGTTCCGTGCCATCCGCCGCATCATCGAAGAGACCCCCGATGTCAAGGCGGTCTATCCGGTTCACAGGAACCCCATCGTGCGCGAGATAGCCGACGCCGAGCTTTCAGGCTGCGAGAGGCTTCACCTCATCGAGCCGCTCGATGTCCTCGACTTCCACAACTTCATGGCGCGCAGCCACCTGATTCTCACCGACAGCGGCGGAATCCAGGAGGAGGCGCCATCGTTGGGCAAGCCGGTATTGGTCATGAGAGACGTCACCGAGCGCCCCGAGGGAGTGGAGGCCGGCACCCTGAGGCTCGTCGGCACCAGCGAAGATGCCATCTACGCCGCATGTCGCGAGATGCTCGACAGCCAGGAGACCTACGATTCCATGGCACACGCGGCCAATCCCTATGGAGATGGATTTGCCTCGCAGCGCATCGTGAGGATCATCGAGGAGAGGTTGCAGTAGATGTCCGATTACAGGCACTCGAACTACCAGGCAGCGCCCTACGCCGACGAGGACAAGGCGCAACACGAGCGCTTCCTGACCTATCTCGACGAGATGTCGAAGCAGAGCTACGCGCTCGATCTTCTCACAGACGAGCTGGGCATCCTCTCCGCAGAGGAGCGCAAGAAGGACAGCAGGATCGCGAAGCTCGAGAAGGAGCTCGGCAAGGCCGGCTCAAGCGCTGGCGCTCAGAGCTTGGGCAAGAGCTCGCATAGGCATTCAGCCTTCGGCAAGGCCGCCAAGAGGCTTTCGAAGAAGGCTCCCTCTCCCACGTTCGGCATCAGCGTCCTCATCGCAACCAATGGCGACGCTGCGGCTCTCGCGGCGACTCGCGCCTCGGTGGAGGCGGCGAGGGACGGCCTCAACCTCGAGATCATCGAGCTCGATGGCGATGGCGGTTCGGCGGCCGCATTGCGTTCCGCTCTCGCCAAGGCGAGCAAGACGCACATCATCATCTTCAACGCAGGCGATGCCATCACTGGCGGGTACCTCGCCGAGCTCGCCAAGAACATCGATTCCAGCCACGACCTTGCCCTTGGCTTCCTCGGCAGGCTCGTCGATGGCGAGGTTTGCAAGGTGCTCCCTAGCAAGACCGCTGGCTTCGAGGCCTGGCACAACTACTACCTCTCCCATATCGGGAACAAGGCCACTCGGCATCGGTTCATCTACTCCTCGCTTTGCGGCAAGCTCCTCCGCAAAGGCCTTCTCGAGGAGTGCCTGCCAAGCAGCGGCAGCGTCTGCGCCCCAGCGGTCTGGGTTCGTGCATATCCGAAGATGGCGAAGAAGGTTCTCGGCTTCACCGAGGACAGCGAGCAGGCCTATGCGCCAGCGCTGGAAAGTTCCGAGATTGCCTGGGTGATCGATCGCGAGGGCGAACAGGCGCCCGTCGAGAGCGTCATCGCTTGCATCGCCGAGCTCGAACGCCTCGCCTTCGACGAGTGCGAGGACCTTGAGCACAAGATCTTCGCGACCAACCTCATCTTCTGGCAGATCGAGCAGCTCAAGGCGCGCTACGACATCGCCCCCGAGGACGAGCGCAACGAGATCCGAGAGGCCGTCTTCGCCTACGACGGCATCTTCATCAACCGCAGCATGTTCTCCGAGCATCCTGCGATCTGCTTCAGCTACTGCTTCTCGCCCTCGGTCTTCCCGCCGGCGTTCGTCGCAACCAAGCGCCTCGGCGAGATCGACGAGCTGGAGGGCGCGCCCTTCAACTGGAGCGTCTTCTCGAAGGACATGTCCGACAGGAAGGACACCGACGAGCCCTTCGACAAGCTCTTCGCTCGCTTCGCGTTCAGCGCGCGCACCGAGCTTGGCGGCTGGAGCAGCATCGACAGGCGCAGGCAGCTCTACTATGGGGTCGCCGCATACAATGCCGCGCGCAACCTTCCCGCAGAGGTCATCTACTCGCGCTCCGATCGCCCAGGTTCCCATATCGCCGCCTATCTCTACAAGAAGGCTAACCCGCAGACGAAGTGGTATGCGGAGTTCTCCGATCCGCTCAACATGTCCAACAACGGCGTGATCCGCGACGAGTACGAGAGCCTGCGCGAGGCAGACCGCGAGCTGCTGTCGCACTTCTACGAGGAGTGCGAACTGTGCGTCTACGGTGCCGCCGACGTCATCATGTTCACCAACGCCAACCAACGCGACTTCATGCTGAGCTACAACAGGGTCAAGGAGCTCGAGCCGCGCGTTCTCGAGCACGCCGTCATCATGCGCCAGCCCGCTATGGATGCGCGCTACAACGATCTTGTCAAGACCGGCTACGTGCTCGACCCGAGCAAGATCAACATCGCGTACTTCGGCAAGTTCTATGAGACGCGCAACTGCGAGAGCATGCTGGGGCTCACTGCCAACCCCGATGTCGTGCTGCATCTATTCGTCAGCGCCGACAGCAAGGTAGGTGACGTTGCAGGCGCGCAGGTCAAGGTCAACTCCTACAAGCCGCTTTTCGAGTTCCTCAACCTCGCGAGCAAGATGGACTACCTCTATCTCAACGACATGGATGATATTTACGGCTGCATACCGTGGCTTCCATCGAAGTACACCGATTACGAGTCGGCAGGAGGCCATATAATAGCTGAGTGCAAGCCAGGAAGCCCGCTGTCCCAGATGGAGGGCGAGAGGCTGATCAAGGTCGAGGGCATCACGCGCGAGTTCGCGCTGGGCTTGAAGAAGACCAAGTAGTTCTGGCCGATTGCGCTGGCGATGGTGCCGCGTCTCGGCAGGGAAGAGGGAAGCATTGGATAAGAGGGTCTGCGTCGTCGGCTGCGGTTACATAGGCTTGCCGACCTCGGCGATGTTCGCTAGCAGCGGCTGCGACGTGTTGGCGGTCGATCTTTCCGAGAGAGTCGTCGACAACCTCAATGCGGGCAGGATAACGATCGAGGAGCCCGGATTGGCCGAGCTCGTCGCCGATGCCGTTGCGGCTGGAAAGCTGCGCGCGGCGCTGGCTCCCGAGCCCGCCGACGCCTTCATCATCGCCGTTCCCACACCCTTCGTCGACGACGGTTCGCGCGCATGCGACCTATCCTATGTGATGGCTGCGGTCGAGTCGGTCCTGCCAGTGCTGGAAGAGGGCAACCTGCTCGTTGTCGAGTCGACCATCGCCCCGCGCTCCATCGACGATTTCGTAGTGCCAGCCGTCGAGGCTGCAGGCTTTAGGGTGGGCGAGAGCGTCTTCGTTGCGCATTGTCCCGAGCGCGTCCTTCCCGGCAAGATCATCTACGAGCTCGTTAACAACAACAGGATCATCGGCGGGGTCACGCCTGCCTGCACCGCCGCAGCCACCGAGCTCTACCGCGCCTTCGTCGCCGGCGAGATCCTGCAGACCGAGGCAAAGGTCGCCGAGCTCTCGAAGTGCATGGAGAACACCTTCCGCGACGTCAACATCGCGCTTGCCAACGAGCTTGCTATGGTTTGCGACAAGCTCGACATCGATTGCCTCGAAGTCATCAGGCTCGCGAACAAGCATCCGCGCGTCAACCTTCACACCCCTGGGCCGGGAGTCGGCGGGCACTGCCTGGCGATCGATCCGTACTTCATCTGCGCGAAGGCTCCCGAGACCGCAAGGCTGATCAAGCTGGCCCGCGACATCAACTGCGGCATGCCGGAATTCGTCTGCGGCAAGGTCGACGCGCACTTCGCCGCTCGTGGGATCGCGCCTAGGAGCGCGAAGGTCGTGGCGCTCGGCGTCACCTACAAGGGCAACATCGACGACTGCAGGCAATCACCGGCGATGGATGCGATCGCGCTTCTCGAGGAGCGCGGCTATAGCGTCGCCGTTTTCGACCCGCATGTCGAGCAGTATGGCTGCAGCGATCCCAAGGCGCTCTTCGAGGGCGCAGACCTGGCGATAGTCCTCACCGATCATAACGAGTTCAAGGGCGATGCGCTCGGCGAGTTCGTCACCGCGATGCGCACACCAGTCATCTACGACACCCGCAACATCGTCAGCGCCGAGCTGGCGGGCGCGCAGGTCTACAATTTTGGAAACGGATACGAGTTCTAGGCGCAAACGGGCGCGGCGAATCACGAGGTCACTGATGGCGAGCAATGACAGGAAAAGCAGGCCGATAGGCATCTTCGATTCTGGAATCGGAGGGCTCACCGTTGCCAAGGCGATCGCCGAGAAGCTTCCCAACGAGTCGATCTGGTACTTTGGCGACAGCAAGCGCTGCCCCTACGGCCCGCGCCCGCTCGAGGAGACGCGCGGCTTCGTGAGGCAGATCTGCAGCTGGCTGCTCGAGCACGACGTCAAGCTGATCATCATCGCGTGCAACACCGCCACCGCCGCCGGTCTCGAGATGGCGCAGCGGGTGTTCGACGTGCCGATCCTCGGCGTGGTGGAACCGGGCGCCCGCGCCGCGATGCGCGCCACGCGTTCGCGCCGCGTTGGGGTCATCGCCACCACCGCGACCGTTGAGTCCGGCGCCTATGAGAGCGCGATCAAGCGCCTCGATGCTGGCATTAAGGTCTTCTCCGCGGCAACTCCCAAGTTCGTCGACATCGTCGAGGAGAGCCTGCACTCGAAGCATTCGGGCGGCTCGGGCCCGCTCGGCGCTCTCGCCAGGCTTGCCGACGACCCCGAGCACATAGAGATAGCGAACGGGTATCTGCATCCGCTCAAGGAGCGCAACATCGACACGCTTGTCATGGGATGCACGCACTTTCCCTTCCTCGAGCCGCTGATCTCTCAGGTCATGGGCCCCGAGGTGCAGATCATCTCGTCGGCCACCGAGACAGCCAACGATGTCTACGAGACGCTCGAGCGCAGGGGGCATCTCGCAAAGAGCCGCTCCGATGCGTTCTATCGCTTCGCCACCACCGCCGACGACCTCGGCGACTTCGAGCAGGTGATCAAGGCGACGTTCGAAAACAGCGATTTCACCCTCGAGGGCGTCGGGCTCGATGAGCTCGAGGCGCTAACCACCAAGTAGGAAGAGAGGCAGCAGATGCCAATCCAGCAAAGGTCGTTCGGACGCGCGGATAACGAGATGCGCCCGGTGAAGATCACACGCAACTACCTCAAGAACAGCTACGGGTCGTGTCTGATCGAGTTCGGCGACACCAAGGTGCTCTGCGCCGCGACCATCGACGAGTCGGTTCCCTCGTGGATGAAGGGCAGCGGCAAGGGCTGGGTAACCGCCGAGTATTCGATGCTGCCCGCCTCGACCGCCACGCGCACCCCGCGCGAGACCAAGGGACAGAAGGGCCGCACGCATGAGATTCAGCGCCTGATCGGCCGATCGCTGCGAGCTGCTGTGGACATGAGGGCGCTCGGCGAGATCACCGTCACGCTCGACTGCGATGTCATCCAGGCCGATGGCGGCACGCGCACCGCGGCGATCACCGGGGCATGGATCGCGCTTCGCGACGCGCTCACCACGTGGCGCAACGCCGGCAAGCTCAAGGGAAACCCCATCGTCACCCAGGTCAGCGCGGTCAGCGTCGGCATGGTCGATGGCAAGATCATGCTCGATCTCGACTACCACGAGGACTCGCGCGCCGAAATCGATATGAACCTCGTAATGAACGGCAACGGCGAGTTCATCGAGCTGCAGGGCACCGGCGAGCGCGCAACCTTCGATCGCGGCAGGCTCGATGCCCTTCTAGACATGGGCGAGAAGGGTCTGCGCGAGCTGATGGAGCTCCAGCGCAAGGCCCTTGAGGGGTAGCCGATGGCGAGCAAGAGAGTCGTTGTCGCAACCTCGAACGCGCACAAGGTCGTCGAGATCATGAGCATCATCGACATCGATGGCTACGAGTTCGTGCCCCTTTCGCAGATCGGCGAGTTCCCCGAGCCCGTAGAGGACGGTACCACCTTCCTCGCCAACGCGCGCATCAAGGCGCGCGCGGCCTTCGAGAACACCGGGCTGGCCTCCATGGCCGACGATTCCGGAATCGTCGTCGACGCGCTCGGCGGCGCTCCGGGCATCTACTCCTCGCGCTATGCGGGCGAGCAGTGCGACAACGCAGCCAACAACGCAAAGCTGCTCTCCAAGCTCGAGGGCATCGAGGACCGCACCGCCCGCTTCACCTGCGCGATCGTCTTCATCGACTCCGATGGCACCGAGCTCACCGCGGTCGAGTCGGTCGAGGGGAGCATCGACGACCATCTCCACGGCGAGGGCGGATTCGGTTACGACCCGCTCTTCCTGCCGGACGAGTACGGAGGCTCGCGCTCGATGGCCGAGCTGACGATGGAGGAGAAGAACGCGATTTCGCACAGGGGCCGCGCGCTGCGAAAGGTCAAAGAGCAGTTAGTGGCAAGGAATTAGCGCACGGTGGCGAAATTGCGAGTTGCTAAGCCAGCGCCAATTGCATAAACTGTTTTTTCGTGGCCAGAGGAGACGGGGTGTGGCGCAGCTTGGTAGCGCATCTGCTTTGGGAGCAGAGGGTCGCAGGTTCAAATCCTGTCACCCCGACCACGGCAACTTGACATGCGGCGATAGTTCAATTGGTAGAGCCTCAGCCTTCCAAGCTGATTGTTGCGGGTTCGAGTCCCGTTCGCCGCTCCAGAAACTCGAAGACCCCCGTCAGGGGGTCTTTTTTATTGATGCTTGCGGCGAACGGGACTCGAACCCGATAGGGCCGCTTTGGCATCAGCTTCACTCCAGCTCGAGGTGGATGTGGCTTCCCGTCAACGTCTTCTCGACGATCACCTTGTTGCCGATCGAGTCCTTGAGCTTGCCGACGTGCGAGATCACCCCGACGAGCTTGTCTCCGCTGCCGATCTCCTGCAGCGTACGCATGGCGACGTCGAGCGTTTCGTCGTCAAGCGTGCCGAAGCCTTCGTCAATGAACATCGAGTCGAGGTCGACTCCGCCAGCGCTGTTGCGCGCCACGTCGGCGAGCCCGAGCGCGAGCGAAATCGATGCCTGGAATTCCTCGCCGCCGGAGAGCGTGGAGCTGGGTCTGGTGGAGCCGGTGTAGCTGTCGAAGACCTCGATGTCGAGGCCCGACCTCACGTTGAGGCGGTCGGGATCTTCGACGCGCATGAGCTCGTAGCGGCCCGAAAGCACCTTGAGCCGCTGGCTGGCCGCCTCGAGGATGTCCTCGAAGAAGAAGGAGAGCACATAGGTTTCGAGAGTGATCCTGGCGGCGCCGGCCACGTTTCCATTTGCGGTTCTGTAGAGACTCAATATCGCGTTGGCACGGGATTCGCAGCGCTCATATTCCTCTAGCGTGCGGGCGCCTTGCTCGATAACGCGCTCGTTGTTCGCGATTGCAGTGGCGATGGCGCTCTTCTCTCGGGCGATGCCTGCCGCTTCACCGTCGATGCGTTCCTTCTCGAGCACGAGTTGATCGAGTTCAAGTATCTCTGCACCGACGAACTTGGAGTTCTGCTCGATGATCGTCTGCGCGCTTGCAATGCCCTGATTGCATTTTTCGAAGGCATCTGCGGCCGCCTGCGCTTGCCTCTCGGCGACGGAAAGCATGCTGCGCTCATCGTCGATGCGCTCTTGCATCTCCTGCCTGCTGTCGAATTCGAGGTCGCCCTTGGTCTCCTCGATGCGAGATGCGGTGCGCGCGATCTCGTCGGCGATCCTGCTTCGCAGCTCCTCGACGCCCTTGACCTTGCCCTGCAGCTCTTCTACCCTGCGCTCGCTGGCTTCGAGCCTGGCCTTGGAGGCTTCGCGCTGCTCGATTCGCCGCTTCAGCTCGGAGATCTGGCGGTCGATGCTTGCGACTTGGGATTCGATGCTCTCGATGGCTGCGGAGTTCTCCTTGGCCAGCGCCGCGCAGCCTTCGCTATCGAAGGAGCGGTTGGAAGCATCGAATTTGCTGTCCGCCGCCTGCAGGCTGCGCTTGAGCTCTTCGAGCTGGCCCTCGAAGGTGGCTCTGAGCTTTGAATTGAGAGCGGCGGCATCGTTGAATGCCTCGGCGGCCTTGCTCGCTGTGAGCTTGGCCTCCTCGACCATCTGCTCGCTGGCCTCCGCCTCGCGATGCGCTGGCGCGGGGTGGCTCGTGGAGCCGCAAACAGGGCAGGGCTTTCCGTCCTCCAGCCTCTCGGCGAGGATTCCGGCCTGCGAGGCGAGCAGCGCGTTGCTGAGGAGTGTGAAGTCGTCATCGGCCTTTTGCTTGGATGCGAGCGCGCGTTCGGCATCGCACTTGGCGCCTTCGGCCTGCGTGCGAGCCTCTTCGAGCGCCCCCAGTCGCTCCGAGATGGCCTCGAGACCCTTCTTGCGGCTGGCGAGCAAATCGCGCTCGCTCTCGAGCTTGACCTTCTCAGCATCGGCGCCCGCAGCGGAATCGATAGATTCCCTCAGCGTCTTCTGTTCGGTGCGCAGCCTTTCGGTCTCGGCCGCGCCAGCGGCGCATGCGGCATCGGCTTTTTCCTTCTTGCTCTCGAGCTCGGCCATCGCGCTCTGAGCTTCGTCGAGCTTGTCGTATTTGGGCAGCAACGCCTCTCGTCGCGCGATCGATGCCCGCAGCTCATCGCGCTCGGGCTTTCGCTCTTCCATGGCTTGAACGGCCGCTTCGAGCTCGGGCAGCTTTCCGCTGAGTGCCTGCAGGCTGGCCTCGGCGCTCTCGATGGCCTTGCGTGCCTTGGTCTGCTGCCTCGCTGTGGCGATCTTGCCGCTGAGCTCGTCGGAACAGCGCTTTAGCTCAGCTTCACGAACGCCGATCTCCCCAATGCGCGCCTTGTCCAGCTCGCATGCCCGTGAGGCTATCTCGAAGCAGTCGGCAGCTGCCAGCGAAGACTCCCTGCCCTTGTTATCCTCGAGCTCTGCGGCCAGTTCCTCGTGCGTGCTTGCATCGATCGAGCGGATTTGCTCGTCGAGGCGCGCGCCCAGAGCCAGCAGAGCTTCCTTGGCCTCCCTGTTCATGGTGGCTAGACGATCGGTGATGCGCTTGTAATCCCTGATGTCGAAGACCTTCTCAAGGATCCTCTGCTTTTCCACCGAGCTGGATTTCAGGAATTTGGAGAAGTCGCCCTGCGCGAGCATCACGATCTTCGTGAACTGGTCGAAATCGATCTGCAGGAGCTCGACGATCTTCGCATCGACCCTGCGCTGCCCTTCCATCGAGGAGCCGTCGGGAAGGGTGAGGCGCACCCTTTGGTCGGAAGTGCTCTCGTAGTCGCCGGTGTCCTTGCGTTTCACGATGTGGAGCCAGCGCTTGATGACGTAGGCCTCGCCGTGGAGCTCGAATTCAAGCTCTACGCTGGTCTCGAGCTCGGGGTCGGTGCAGTGGCCGCTCCTGAACGACTCGACCGTGCGCCCGCTGCCGCTGTCCTTGCCGAATAGCGCGAAGCAGATTGCGTCGAAGATCGAGGACTTGCCCGAGCCGGTCTGACCGCTGATCAGATAGATGCCCTGTTCGCCCAGAGCGCGGAAATCGACTGTCTCCTTGCCGGCGTAGGGGCCGAAGGCGCAGATCGTGAGCTTCCGTGGCTTCATCGCGCGCCCCCTTCCTCGCCGTCGAGGCCAAGCTCGCCGATGATCTCCAGCTCTGCCTCATCCATGTCGCGTCCGTTGATCTCCTGGAAGAACATCTGGATCATCTCGAGCTGGCCGATGCTTGCAATGTCGCTGCTGGAGATGCTGCGCGTCGACGCGCGCCTGCGCGACTCGATGGCCTTGAAGTCGAGTCTCATCAGCAGCGGGAAGATGTCCTTGAGCTTGGCGAACGCTTGCAGATCCTCCTTGGTGAGCGTGACGTGGACGTAGCAGTCGGCGCTCTCGGGGTGCGCTTGCGCATACTCGCGCATCTCGGCGATAGTTCCCTCGAGTTCGAGCATGTCGTGCAGCGGGTGCAGCTCGGGCATCTCGAAGGAGATATCGCCCTTCTTGCCGAGTTCGACGAGCGTTGCCGTCTTATTGGGCTTTAGCTCGGAGAACGAGTATTTCAGCGGCGAGCCGCTGTAGCGCATCTTGCCCTTGACGACCCATTGCGGCTTATGGAGATGGCCGAGCGCGACGTAGTCGAAGGCGTCGAAGACATCTGACGGCACCTCGTCTGCCGCACCGATCGTGCGCGTCTCCGACTCGCTCAGCTCGGCCTCGCTTCCGCCGATGACGAACTGGTGAGCCACGAGGATGTTGCGAGCGCTCTCGTCGAGGGCGATGGTGCCGATGACGGCTCGCAGCGCATCGGGCCAGGACTTGATCTCCGTATCGGGCAGCGCCGTGCGCGCGATGGAGGGGTTGATGAAGGGGAGGAGGTATACATTGATGGCGCCGTGCTCATCGTGCAGCTCGCAGCGCTCCACCACGCCGCTGAACGGCTTGGCTATCGAGACGCCCTTGCTGCCGAGGATCGACGAGAGGACGGAGATGCGGCTCGCACTGTCGTGGTTGCCGGGCACCGCGAGGACTGCGATGCCGCTTTCGTGCAGCGAGGTGATGAACTCGTCATAGAGCCGCGCCGCCTCCGCGCTCGGCTGCTCCTTGTCGTAGATGTCGCCAGCAATCAGCACGGCGGCGACGCCCTTGACCTTGGCCAGCTCGACGATCTCGGCGAGAACGGCCCTCTGATCGTCGATCATAGAGTAGCCATTGACCTTCTTGCCGATGTGCAGGTCGCCAAGATGCAGCAGTCTCATCGAATCAATCCTTTCGAACTCGAGGCTGGCTCGATGGGCGCCGACCTCGTGGTTCGCCTCTGGCGTGCTGCTATACTCTCCCTGTGTGCGGCAATCGCAGAGGCAGTCGAAAGCCGCTTCAAACATCTTTAGATTCTAGGGGATGACGGGCGCAAATGGAAGAGGCTCAAATGAATGGCTGTGACATGAATGGGACAGTTGCGCAGGTAATGCTGCTCGGCACGGGAGCTGCGTGCGGAGTGCCAACGTACTACTGTGGCTGCAAGGCCTGCGAGGAAGCCAAGGCCGATCCCCGCGCGCGCAGAACCTGTTCAAGCATGCTCGTCACGCGCAACGAGCGCACCCTGATCGACTGCGCTCCGGAAATGCATCTGCAGCTCGACCGCTTCGGCATTCCCGAAATCGACAGAGTGATCTTCACTCACGAGCACTTCGACCATGTCGGTGGCGTGCCGCAACTCGAATACCTCGTGCGCCTCAAGACGCGCAAGGCAATCGACTTCTACTGCAACTCCCAAACCGCCGAGTACATCTCGACGCACTTCGAGAAGATGGCCGACACCTATCGCCTACACGTGATAGAGGCGGGGCAGAGGCTTGAGTTCGACGGCATCGGCTACACGCCTTTGCTGGCGACGCACTGCCCAGGCGCCTTTGGCTACCTGATCGAGCTGCCCGCCGATGCCGCACCCAGCGGCAATCCGATGAAGGTGGCCTACTTCCCCGATACCGCGCGCCCCTGCGACGAGACGCTCGAGCTCCTGCGCGGCATCGATGTCCTCGTGATCGATGCGACCTTCAACGGCGCGAACTGGATGGCCGCCTCGCACATGTCGATCGACAGCTCGGCGGCGCTCGCTGCGGAACTCGGCGTGAGCAAGGCGGTCCTGACGCATATGTCGATGCACTTCGACACGCCCATCACGCTCGCGGAGGTCGAGGAGAGGCTCGCCGGCACCAACGTGTTCGCCTCCTACGACGGCTTCCAGGTGATCTAGCGGTTTAGCCCGCAGCGCTTGATTTGAAAGGCTAGCGAGATGTCCGACCTCTCAGACCTGCTTGGCATGGCGAAGAACAGCGACCCGAGCGTGCGCGCGATGGTCGCCCAGTCGATTGCGACGATTCCCGATCCCGCCGCGACCACCACGCTCATCGACCTGCTCTCCGACGCCGATGACCGCGTGCGCCTCGCTGCGATCTACGCGCTTGGCGCCTCGCGCAAGGCCGTCGCGATCGAGCCGCTGTTGCCCCTGCTCGACGATGAGGAGCCTGTCGATATCAGGTGCGCCACCCTTGCGGCGCTCGCGATGATCGCCGACAGGCGCTCCTTCGCTCCGATAGCGGTCAGGCTCTTCGATGTCAACGACGAGATCCGCAAGAACGCTGCGGCGGCGATTGGTCGCCTGCGCGATGGGCGCGCTCTCGAGCCGCTGCTGATGTGCCTCGATGACGAGGTGGAGTGGGTCCGCGCCAATGCGGCGCTTTCGCTCGGCCAGCTAGGCCGCTCCGATCCCATTGGCAGGTTGGCCCAGCTCGCGGACTCCGAGGATACGGAGAACGTCCGCTCCAGCGCCATCAGTGCGCTCGGTTCGCTAGGCGCCTTCCTCATCGACTCCGAGGATGCTGAGGAGCAGGAGGCCTCGGCAAGGGCGCTCGATTGCGCTTACACCGCCCTCGACGATGCGGTTGAGGAGAACAAGGTGCGCGTGGCGGCCCAGATCTCCTTGGCGGACGGATTCGAGCGCATCGGGCAGTTCGACGCCGCTCGCGCGCGGTCGATCTTCGCGTTGGCCTGTGCGATCTCATCCGACTCCGCCAGCCCTGACGACCTGCGATCGACCGCCATCTGGTCGCTCGGCAAGATGGCCACCTCCGCATCCGATGTCCTGGGTGCCGAAGCCATCGACTCCACGGTAGAGCTCCTCATCGCCGCCCTCGACGATCCGCACGAGTGGTGCGTCAGATACGCCATCGAGGCTCTCGCCAACATCGGCGGCGAGCGCGCCAAGGAGGCTGTCGCGGGCTTCGCCGCCTCGGAGGGCGGCGCTCGATATTCCGAGCTCTGCGCCAAGGCGCTCGACTTGCTCGGCCAATAGCCGCTCCTTTCGATATAATTCGAATAGCTCCGATCATGGCGCTTGCAGCGCCCGAACGGCGGCGCACCAATGCTACGAATGTCCACGCGAAAGGGGACCGACATGCTGCAAGGTGATCGCATCTGGATGGCCCAAGGCGACAACCCGTGCTACCTGCTTCTCAACCAGGCCAATCGTCACGGCCTGATCTCCGGTGCTTCCGGCACCGGCAAGACAGTCACGCTCAAGATCATGGCCGAGGGGCTCAGCAAGGCTGGCGTCCCGGTATTCATGGCCGACGTCAAGGGAGATGTGACTGGAATGGCGCAGCCCGGTGTCGACAACGAGAACATGCAGAAGCGCATAGCGAAGTTCGGCCTCGAAGGCTGGACCTACGAGGGCTGCCCCTGCAGGTTCTGGGACGTTGCCGGCGGCTGGGGCATTCCGATCCGCATAACCGTCTCGGACATGGGCCCGATGCTCCTCTCGCGTCTGCTCGGACTTTCCGACGTGCAGGCGGGCGTTCTCAACGTCGTCTTCCGCGTAGCCGACGACATGGGAATGCTGCTGATCGACCTCAAGGATCTCCGTGCGATGCTCAACTACGTGGGCGAGCACGCCAAGGAGTTCGAGTTCGAGTATGGTCACGTTGCCACGCAGTCGATCGGCGCGATCCTGCGCGAGCTGATCGCGGTTGAGGACCAGGGCGGCGACATCTTCTTCGGCGAGCCCGCGATCGACCTCAACGACTGGTTCGCCACCGACGAGATCGGCCACGGCTACGTCAACATCCTCAATGCCTCGCAGCTGATCAACACGCCGCAGATATACGCGATGTTCCTCCTCTGGATGATGAGCGAGCTCTTCGAGACGCTCCCGGAGGTCGGCGATCCCGAGAAACCGCGCTTCGTCTTCTTCTTCGACGAGGCCCACCTGCTCTTCAACGGCATGCCCAAGGAGCTGCTCGACAAGCTGATCCAGGTTGTCAAGCTCATCCGCTCCAAGGGCGTCGGCATCTACTTCATCACCCAATCGCCCTCCGACATCCCCAACGAGGTGCTCGCCCAGCTGTCCAATAGGATCCAGCATGGTTTGCGCGCCTACACCCCCGCGGAGCAAAAGGCCGTGCGCGCTGCCGCAGAGACCTTCAGGGCCAACCCGAAGTTCGACTCCGCCAAGGCGATCCTCGAGCTCGGCACCGGCGAGGCGCTCGTCTCCTTCCTCGATGAGGAGGGGCGCCCATCCATCGTCGAGAACGCCAAGATGCTTCCGCCGCAATGCCTTATGGCCGCAGCAGACGACGAGGTGATCGAGCATGCGCTGGGCAAGCAGACCGCGCTGGACAACAAGTACGGCAACGCGCTCGACCGCGAGTCGGCCTACGAGCTGATCATCGAGAAGCGCGCCGAGGAGGAGGCGCAGGCGGAGCTCGAGTACGAGCGTGCCCAGCTCGAGAAGGAGCGCGCCGAGTTCGAGGCTATGAAGGTCAAGGAGGAGGAGCGTGCCCGCAAGGAGGCGGAGAAGAAGGCAGCCGCCGAGGAGCGTGCGAGGCAAAGGCAGATCGAGCAGATGGAGCGCAAGCGCCTCAAGGAGCTCGAAGCGGAGGAGCGCAAGCGCATCCAGGCCCAGGAGCGCGCGAGGCAGAAGGCCTACAACGAGGAGATGCGCCGCCGCGAGAAGGAGCGCCAGCAGAGGGAGAAGGAGCTCAACAAGGCACTCAACACCCTCATGAGCGGTGGCAAGAGCTCTTCGAGCAAGAAGCGCTCCTCCAGCAAGTCGCGTTCGTCGAGCAGCGGCTTCGATGATATGCTCGACGTCTTCGGCCGCCAAGCCGGCGACGTCATCCTGCGCAACATCTTCGGCAGCCGCAAGAGGTGGTAGCTTCGCGACCATCCAGCGCCGCCGCAACCTCGCGCTGAGGTCGAATCGCGTCACATCGGTGCCCCGCAGGCGCGCCTTTCGCCCCTCATAGCGGCTTTAATGCCGTTTGGGGTGGTTTGCGCATCGACACGCCGCATCCTAAGTGCTAAACTCACTTTTCGCGCATTCAAACGCCGCAAATGCGGCGCATAGATAGAAGGAGCAAGGAAAATGGCAGTACCCAAGCGTAGAAAAGGCCGTGCGAAGACCAACTCTCGCCGCAGCGCAAATTGCGTCTGCGCGCCCAAGCCGCGTTCCGTCTGCCCGCAGTGCGGAGAGGTCAAGCTTCCCCATCGCGTATGCGGAAACTGCGGATACTACAAGGGCCGCGAAGTCATCGTCACCGAGTAGTCCAAGCTGGTTGAATGTTCGAATATGGCCGATGTCTCCGAGAGGCACGGCCATGTTTGTTTAATCGGAGGTTGAAATGGCCGAGCTCAAGAACGTTTGCGTGTGCGTCGATGCCGAGGGCGGGGACAACGCGCCGTCTGTCGTTATCGAGGGCGTGGAGAAAGCGCTTGCCGCAGACCCCAACCTCTCCATCCTGCTCGTCGGACGCGAGGAGTCCGTCGCGGGCATCGCAGCCAAGCATCCCGAACGCATCGAGGCGATCTATGCCAGCGAGGTCATCGAGATGGGAGACCATCCTGCCAACGCGGTGCGTCAGAAGAAGGATTCCTCCATCGTCGTCGGCTGCAAGGCGGTCAAGGAAGGGCGCGCCGACGGATTCTTCTCGGCTGGCTCCACCGGTGCCTGCCTCACTGCAGCCACGCTGATCATCGGGCGCATCAAGGGCATCATGAGGCCCGCGCTCGGCACCGTCGTCCCGTCTCCCATCAAGGAGATCATCCTTCTCGACTGCGGCGCCAACGCAGATTGCAAGCCCGAGTACCTCGTCCAGTTCGCCCAGATGGGCCGCGCCTACGGCGAGTGCTTCCTCGGTATGGAGAACCCCACGATCGGTCTTCTGAGCAACGGCTCCGAGGAGACCAAGGGCAACCAGGCCACTATCGCCGCGCATGAGCTGCTCTCAGGCGTCGAGGGCTTCATCGGCAACGTCGAGGGCGGCGACATCCTCAAGGCCACCTGCGACGTGGTGGTTACCGATGGCTTCACCGGCAACGTGGCGCTCAAGACGATCGAGGGAAGCGCCTCCGTCCTCTTCGGCGCAATCAAGGGAATCATGACCTCCTCGTTGGGCAACAAACTCGCCGCAGCCAAGCTCAAGGGCGGTCTCTACGAGCTCAAGGCGCAGATTGACCCGGACACCTACGGCGGCGCTCCGCTGCTCGGAGTTCGCGCCGTCTGCCATATCGGACATGGCTCATCCAGCTCCAAGGCCATCGCCAACGGCATCGCCACTTGCGCCAAGGCGATTCGCGCCGGTCTGACCGAGAAGATTGCGGGCCTGCTGGGCGAATAGCGCGTTGCGTTTTGCTCTCCAATCAGCCAAAATTGTAATTTGGGTCAACATGTGCGCATTGAGCGGGAAAACCCGCATTGCACCACGTCGATCCAACCTGCTTTTGGCAGGTGATACCCGCGTTCGCAGCGGTTGCGCCCGCTGTTCGCGCGGCATATGCCCGCTCATAGCTAAGGAGAGAACACATGGAGCGTGAAGAGCTTTTCGCGAAGGTCAAGGAGATCATCGTCGACCAGATCGCATGCAATCCCGACGACATCACCGAGAGCACCAACCTCATCGAGGATCTCGATGCGGATTCCCTCGACCTGCTGCAACTGCTCACCGAGTTCGAGGATCAGTTCGACATCTCGATCGAGGACGAGGCCTTCGAGAAGGTCAAGACGATCGGAGACGCACTCGATCAGATCAGGTCGCTCATCTAGATGAAACGCAATCAACTGCCGGATAGCAGCGTGCTCGACGGCATCGCCGCGCGCGCCGAGAAGATCCTTGGCTACGAGTTCAAGGACAAGTCCCTCATCATCAGGGCGTTGACGCACCCCTCGGCCGTCGAGGCCGACCCGGTAGCGCTCTCCTACGAGCGCCTCGAATTCCTCGGCGACTCCTATCTCGGCATCATCATCGGCAAGGCTCTCTTCGACAGGTTCCCGAACCTGCCCGAAGGAGGCCTCTCCAGGCTCAAGGCCGCGATAGTCTCGGGCTCCTCGCTCTCCGAGATAGCCAGCAATCTGGGCTTCTCCGAGCTTATCGTCTTCGGCGAGAGCGAGCTCCATACGGGCAACCGCGGGATGCACTCCGCACTCGAGAACGTCTACGAGGCTATCGTCGCGGCGCTAGCCATCGACGGGGGCTTCGATGTTGCACGCAGCTGGGTGCTGAGCACCACCGACCATCTCCTTCGCGAGGATCTCGACCAGATCAAGGTCAACGCCAAGTCGCGGCTCCAGGAGATCCTCCAGAGCGATCACAGGGTCCCCAAGTACGAGGTGGTGGAGGAGATCGGCCCCGCGCATGACAGGACCTTCCGCGTCGAGGCCAGCTGCGATGGCGAGCTGCTGGGAAGCGGCTTGGGCAGAACGAAGAAGGAGGCCGAGACGGCCGCTGCCGAGCAGGCATTGGAAACGTTGGGAGATAGAGGTTAGACAGTGTATCTGAAATCGCTGATCCTGAAGGGCTTCAAATCCTTTGCAGATCGCTCGGTGATCGACTTCGAGCCGGGCATATCCGCCATCGTGGGACCTAACGGCTCGGGCAAGTCGAACATCTCCGAGGCGGTTCTCTGGGTTCTCGGAGAGCGCAAGACCTCCAATCTCAGGGTTCATTCGATGGAGGAGCTCATCTTCTCCGGCTCATCGGCGCGCCCAGCGGCCAAGGTCGCGGAGGTCGAGCTCGTCCTCGACAACTCCGACGGCACGATCCCAGTCGAGTTCACCGAAGTGGTAATCACGCGCCGCATGCACCACAACGGCGAGAGCGAGTACTTCATCAACGGCTCGCCCTGCCTCAGGCGCGACATCATAGACATCCTGCACGACTCCGGCATCGGCGAGGGCGTGCATTCCGTGATCACCCAGGGCAACCTCACCGCGATGATCGAGTCGCGTCCGGTCGACCGCAAGGCGATCCTCGAGGAGGCCGCCGGCGTCGCCAAGCACAAGGCGCGCAAGGCCAAGGCCAGCAGGCAGATCGCGAAGATGGACGACACCCTCTCGCGCATCCGCGACGTCCAGAAGGTCATCGAGTCGCAGCTACGTCCGCTCGAGAGGCAGGCTTCTCGCGCACAGCGCTATGAGGAGTACGCCTCAGAGCTGCGCGACATCACGCTTGCGCTGGCCGTCGACGACCTGCGCACCCTGCAGGAGCAGTGGAACGAGATCGACCTGAAGGAGAAGGAGATCGACGCCGAGGCCGAGCTCATCAAGTTCAGGCTCGAGGAGCGCGATGCCGAGGTGACGAAGAAGCAGCTCGTCCTCGAGCAGAAGGGCCTCTTCGTCGGCGACCTCAACGAGCAGCGTAGCCGTTGCCAGTCGATCATGAACCGCCTCGAGGCCAACATGCGCCTGATCGAGGAGAAGGGGAAGAACATGGTCCTTCGCCTCTCCGAGCTGCGCGCGACCATCCACACCTCCGAGAGGCGCCTGAACGAGGCGCTTGCCGAGCAGCGCAGCATCAGCACCGAGTCCGACGACATCGATGCCAGGCTCAGGGCCCTCTATTCGACATTCAACGAGCTCACCCGCACCTCAGAGCAGGTCACCAAGGAAAAACGCCAGATAGAGGACGAGCACAATTCGCTCGCCGCCAAGCTTCGCGGCAGCGAAAGCGCGCTCGTCATGACCCGCGACAACCTCGCGCGCGTCCAGTCGTCGCTTGAGTCGCTCGACGTCGAGGAACAGCTGCTGCAGGAGAGGCACGACCAGGTCATCGCCGAGCTCTCCGAGGCGCAGACGGCGCTGGCAACCCATCGCCAGAAGCGCGAGCAGCTCGAGGGCGAGAGGCAGAAGGCGCAAAACGACCTCGACCTCGCGCACTCCGACACCGACAAGCGCGTCAGGCTGCTCGACCAGGCCAAGCGCGAGATGGATGCGCAGCGCTCCAGATTCAACGACATACAGGCCGAGATCCGCGCGATCGAGGAGATCGAGAGGGCGTTCGAGAACGCATCGCCCTCGATCAGCTGGATCCAGTCGCATCAGTCCGAGTTCAGCGGCATCGTCGGCTCGCTCTCGCAGGTCTTCTCGGCCCCGCCGGAGTTCGAGCCGCTGCTCGAGAGGCTCCTCGGCAGCGACATCAGCGGCCTGCTCACCGCAGACATGAAGTCGGCCAACCTGATCGCCCAGCGCCTGATCGGCAGCGGCGGAGAGGCCAGCGAGATAAGCTTCATGCCGCTCGATGGCATGAGGGCCTCCGAGCTGCCCGCAAGTCCCGACGGCAGGCGTCTGCTCGACCTCATCTCCTACGACGAGAGCTATTCAGAGATCGCCAAGGCGCTCATCGGCGATGTCTACATCGCAGATTCGCTCGGCGAGGCGGTCGAATTCCATTCGCGCGACAAGATCGGCGTGCGCTTCGCCACAACCGACGGTGCGGTCGTATGGGCCAACGGCAAGATCACCCTCGGCAAGCAGATATCCGACTTCGAGGGCGTCCTCGCACGCAAGCGAAAGCTCAACAAGCTCAACGAGAGCAACGAGGAGTGCTCGCTGAGGCTCAGCGAGGCCGAGATGGCCGTCTCCGAGGCTGAGCGCGCACTCGATCTGGCCAAGCAGGACGGCTTCGAGCTCTCCAGCGTCCTCGCCAAGCTCTCCGCCGAGTGCGACCTCGGCGATTCGCAGATCAAGCAATACGAGTCGCAGGCGCTGCAGCTCACCAACAGCCGCGCCGAGCTCGACCGCAAGCTCAAGAGCGTCGAGGTGCGCCGCGCCCAGGCCGCTCCGCTGGCGGCCGAGTACGAGGTGCGTATCCAGACCCTCGAGAAAGACATCGAGTCGATGCGCGACAGCGTCGAGGAGTCCTCGCGCAAGCTGCTCGACATCACCAACGAGAGGGCTGAGACCATCGATAGGCTCACCGAGATCAAGCTGCAGATGGAGACCGCGAAGTCGACGGTCGAGTATCGCCAGCGCCGCGCCGAGAGGCTCGTCGCCGAGATCGCCAGCCTGCGTGAGGCCCTCGAGGTTTCGCGCCAGACCGAGGAGTCGCTCTCGATAATCCGCCTGCGCGTCGACCCGCTCCATCGCATCTTCGAGGAG
The DNA here is from genome assembly GCA_024698685.1 of bacterium. Lineage (GTDB taxonomy): Bacteria > Actinomycetota > Coriobacteriia > Coriobacteriales > CADBOM01 > RGIG5709. Next base: position 44,607 of record JAILQZ010000017.1, on the reverse strand, counting down.
CTCTACGAGGGCATCGGCGCATGGGCGGCGAAGCTCCAGGAGCAGGCCAAGCTCACGCAGAGCGATTCGAAGTCGCTGCGCGAGGTGATCGAGAGCGCCAAGCGCGCTCGCGACGAGGCTCGCGCCGAGAGCGAGAGGCTCGCCGCGCAGCTCAACGAGATCAAGGTGGAGAAGGCCAAGATCGAGACCGAGGTCAACCACGCGGTGGCGCGCATCAAGGAGGAGACGGGCGTCTCGCTCGAGACAGCCCTCAAGACCCCATCGCCGGTCAATCGCGCGCAGGATGAGGCGCAGGCCGAGAAGCTGCGCCGCAAGATCTCCAGCCTTGGCGCGGTCAACCATGTGGCCAAGGAGGAGTACGAGGCGCTCAAGGCGCGTCGCGACTACATCGAGGGCCAAGTTGCCGATTTGCAGGAGGCGCGCAAGAAGCTCAACACGATCTCGCGCGCGCTCGACCGCAGGATGAACAAGCAGTACCAGCTCACGTTCGACGCGGTCAACGCGAGCTTCAAGGCGCTCTACGAGAGGCTCTCTCCGGGTGACACGGGCGAGCTCGTCATGCTCGACGCAACCGATGACGAGCCGGCGGGCGTCGAGATCGTCATCCATCCGCATGGCATGAAGCTCACCAACCTCTCGCTGCTCTCCGGCGGACAGAGCGCCATCGTCGCGCTCTCGTTCCTGTTCGCGATCTACATGACGCGCAACGCGCCGTTCTACATCCTCGACGAGGTCGAGCCCTCGCTCGACGGCACCAACCTCGCACGCGTCTGCGAGCTCCTCGAGTCGATGCGTGAGACGACGCAGCTCATCATGGTCACGCATCAGCGCCAGACGATGGAGATAGCCGACATCCTCTACGGAGTGAGCAAGCAGGCTTCGGGCGTATCGAAGCTGGTCAGCCAGAGGCTCGAGCAGGCCCTCAAGGACCTGGACGAGGAAGAGGCCAACGCGAAGGTGGAGGGATAGCAGATGTCACTTAGGGATAGGCTCTCCGCAAGGCTGTCCAAATCGAGGCAGCGCCTGAACGAATCGATGAACATCCTCTTCCAGAGGGGTGCCAAGCTCGACGACAGCTTCTGGGACAACCTCGAGGAGACGCTGATCCTCTCCGACATGGGTCCTACGGCGTGCATGGAGCTCGTCGAGGAGCTCAGGGACGAGACGCGCCGTCAGGCTATTCCCGATGCCGAGAGCGTGCGCGAGCGCCTGATCTCCAAGATCGTCGATCTCTTCGTCGTTGGCGAGGCCGACCTCTTCGACGAGGCGCCGGCGGTCATCCTCTTTGTCGGCATCAACGGCGCGGGGAAGACCACCACCGTCGGCAAGCTCGCCAAGTCCGCGGTCGACGACGGGCATAGCGTGCTGCTCGGCAGTGCCGACACCTTCAGGGCCGCGGCGATCGAGCAGCTCGATGAATGGGCCGCGCGCGCCAACGTCGACGTGGTCAAGCGCGAGCGCGGCAGCGATCCAGCAAGCGTCTGCTTCGAGGCGGTCGAGAGGGGAGAGCAGGTTGGAAGCGACTTCGTCCTCATCGACACCGCGGGCAGGCTCCATACTTCCGACGACCTCATGCGCGAGCTGCAGAAGGTCGTCGGCGTCACCCGCAAGCGCTCGAGGGTCCCGGTCAAGGTCGTGCTCGTGATCGACGCCACCACCGGCCAGAACGGCCTTGAGCAGGCGAAGGTGTTCAACAAGGCTCTCGACCTCGACGCTGTCATCGTCACCAAGCTCGACGGCACGGCGAAGGGCGGCATCGCGGTTGCAATCTCCAACGAGCTGCAGCTGCCGATCGTCCGCATAGGCATCGGCGAGAGCATAGACGACCTCGGGCCATTCGAGCCGAGGGATTTCGTAGAGGCGCTTTTGGGCGCGCAGGACTAGAAAAGGGCATCGGAAATGCTTGACAACCTATCGAACAAACTGCAGGGCATCCTTGGAGGGCTGAGGTCGAAGGGCCGCTTGAGCGAGCGCGATATCGACGTCGCGATGCACGAGATCCGCATGGCGCTTCTCGAGGCGGACGTCAACTTCAAGGTCGTCAAGAACTTCGTCTCGAGAACCAAGGATCGCTGCCTGGCCTCCGAGATACTCGACTCGCTCACCCCGGGGCAGAACGTCGTCAAGGTCGTTCTCGAGGAGCTCACCGCGCTGCTCGGTTCGGATGACTCGAAGTTCAAGCTCCCCGACAAGATGCCGGTCATCGTCATGCTCGTAGGCCTCCAGGGCAGCGGCAAGACCACCGCGGCGGCCAAGCTCGCATACTACTTCAAGCAGCGCAAGCACCTGCCGCTCCTCGTAGCCTGCGACGTCTACAGGCCCGCTGCGGCCGACCAGCTCCAGTCGCTTGGCGACGAGATGGGCGTCTCGGTGTTCCGCGGCGACGGAAAGGACCCGGTGGGCATCGCCAAGGCTTCGCTGGGCTATGCCAAGGAGAACCTGCGCGACATCATCATCATCGACACCGCAGGCCGCTTGCACGTCGATGAGCGCATGATGGACGAGGCCGCCGCAATCAAGGCTGCGGTCTCTCCCGACCAGATCCTCATGGTCATCGACGCGATGACCGGCCAGGATGCCACCAACGTCGTAACCGCATTCGCGGAGAAGGTCGACTTCGACGGAGTGATCATGTCGAAGATGGATGGCGACGCTCGCGGTGGCGCGGCGCTGTCGGTTCGCGAGGTTACTGGCAAGCCGATCAAGTTCATCTCCGATGGCGAGAAGCCCAGTTCGCTCGAGGAGTTCCATCCAGACAGGATGGCCAAGCGCATCCTCGGCATGGGCGACATGGTCTCGATCATCGAGCGCGCAAAGCTGGTAGCCGAGCAGGAGGCCGAGCAGGAGGCCATCGAGGCCGAGCGCATCGCCAAGGCCGAGCTCACCTTCGACGACTTCATCACGCTCAATCGGCAGCTCCACAAGATGGGCGGCGCGAGCAAGTTCATCTCCGCCATTCCCGGCGGCGAGAAGGCCCTCAAGTCTGGACAGGTGCAGGAGGACTTCTTCGATCGCATCGAGGTCATCGTCAACTCGATGACCAAGGAGGAGCGTCAGAAGCCATCGCTGCTCAACGGCTCGCGCAGGGCAAGGATCGCTCGCGGCGCCGGCGTCAACGTCAGCGATGTAAACCAGGCGGTTGCGCGCTTCAACGAGACGCGCAAGATGCTGAAGAAGATGCAGGGCGCGGCGATGCAGCAGCAGGCTTCCAAGAAGCCGAAGAAGGGCAAGAACCGCAAGAAGGCCAGGAAGGCTGCGAAGGGCCCGATGAGGGGAATTCCGGGCATGGCCGGAATGTCGATGAAGGATCTCAAGCAGCTGCAGGACATGCTTGGGGAGTAGTCCGAGACCAGAGGGATTCAGATGGGCAAGCACAGCAAGAAGGACAAGTCGAGCGGCGCGATCACTATGCGCCCATACGCTCAGAAGCGCGATTTGAGCAAGCCGAGCAAGTCGTCGGTCATCGGAGTCATGAGCATCAAAGGCGCCATAGCGGTCATCCTCGCGATCTTTCTGGTCCTGTACTCGCTGGGCCTTTCGGGGCAAGAGCCGCTGGCGGGCGCGCTCTCCCTCAAGATGATCCTCTGCGACCTAGCCGCAGGGCTGACGGTCGCCTGCCTGCTCACCGCCTTCACGTTCGCCTACGTCAAGGCCGAGCAGAACATCGTGGGGGGCATGGCGTTCGTCGTGCTGGTCCTGCTGATAATCGGCGTTCTGGCAATCTGGAATGCCGTCGCAGCCAATGGAGGCTCGATCGCGTTCATCGTCGTAGGGATCGTCCTGGGCCTGCTGTCGCTGGGCTACGACCTCTACACCTTCCCCAGGCGCAAGCATTAGCGCCGCGGCGGCTCAGTGCCTTGCCGCGTAGAACATCAGAAGCTGCATGAACCCGGAGTAGCCAGGATACCTGTCCAGCGGGAAGCCGGCCGGATAGTGTGCCTTGAGCACGCGGTCGATCCACACGTCGATCGGGAAGAGCCCCAGGCGCTGGTAGCCGTAGAGCGCCGTGCAGTTGGCCACCTTGATGCCGACCCCCTTGATCTCCATCAGCGCGTCGAGCAGCTCCTCGTCGCTCGCGCTCTCGAGCGCGTCGAGGTCGAACCTGCCGTCGGCGACGCGCTTGGCGGCGTCGAGGACGTACTCGTTCCTATAGCCCATGGAGCATCCGTCGAGGTCGGAGCAGGTGATCTCGCTAAGCGCCTCTGGGCTGGGGAAGAGGAAGACGTCCTCATCTGCCTGCACGCCGAACCTTCGGCAGAGCTTGTCTACGCAGGTGGTTATCGAGGGCACGCTGCAGCGTTGCGAGATTATGAAGCAGACTAGCGTCTCCCAGTGGTCTTGGTTGACGACGCGTAGGCCGCGGCCGAGGCTTGCGGCTCGCTGGAGGTAGGCATCCTCGGGATCGACGCTGGCGAACCACTCCCCGTAGTTGCGGTCTAGGTCGAAGTAGTCGCGCCACACCGCATCGAACTCCTCCTGAGAGCAGTCGAATTCCCAGGCGAGGTCTTCGGTTTGGCGTGCGCGGACGAAGCGATCGCGATGGACCGTGAGGATCGATCCGTCCTCGCATGGAGTGATCCGGAAGCACTGCCCCGAATCCATGATCTTGTGCAAATCGAAGTACTCCGACTCGACCGTTACCATCTTGCCTCCAAAAGACGCGCAACGCGGGCGCTCGGCGAGTTTCGCGATGGCCAACGCGCACTCGGCGCGATTCGCCTTGCTGGATAGGTTATCATTCGATTCTAGCGAAGAGTTGCGTTTAGCGAGCGAAGAGGACCGAAATGATCGCTGTGATACCCGCCGCGGGGATGGGAACCCGCTTCCTGCCAGCCACGAAGGCGATGCCCAAGGAGATGCTGCCGGTGCTCGACAAGCCGGTGATCCAGTATGTGGTTGAGGAGGCGCTCGATTCCGGCGTCAGCGAGGTGGTTATCGTCAACAGCCGCGCCAAGCGCGAGATCGAGGAGCACTTCTCCGCAGATGAGGCACTCGTCGAGAGCCTGCGCGCTGCGGGCAAGGATACCTACGCGGATGCGGTGGAGAGGGCCGGCTCGCTTTCGGTGAGCTACGTCTACCAGGATGAGCCGCTCGGACTCGGCGACGCCATCCGCTGTGCCGCGGAGAGGGCGGCGGGGGAGAGCTTCCTGGTCTTGCTGGGAGATGTCATCGTCACCGACAGCTCGGTAGTCAGGCGCTTGGCGGAGGTCAGCGCGGAGCACGGCGGCGCGAGCGTCGTCGCGGTCTTCGAGGTTCCAGGCGACGAGATCTCGCGCTATGGCGTGATCGGCGGGGAGCCGATGGGCGATGGCGTGTGGAAGGTCGATCGCCTAGTCGAGAAGCCCGCCAAGGAGGAGGCTCCCTCCAACCTCGCGATCTTCGGTCGCTACCTGCTCTCCAACAAGGTGATGGAGCTGCTGCAGGTTGCCAGGCCCGGCGCGGGCGGCGAGATCCAGCTCACCGATGCCATCGATGGCGCGCTGACAGCCGAGGAGGTCTATGCGGTCGTCATCGACCCGAGGGTCGGCCACGACACCGGCACTGTGGCGGCTTGGCTCGAGACCAATGTCAGGCTCGCGCTAGACGATCCGCGCTATGCGGATTCGATCAGGAAGGCGCTCGGCGATTAGCCTTCACCGAGCCTCTCGAAGTCGCGCAACGAGCGAAATATTCGGAGCGATTCTGGATATATGCAAAAATACTGCATAAAATGCAGAAATTGCTGCATAATCGCCGAATTTCCATTGCAAATACGCAGATGTGGGGACACAATAAAGACTCCAATGTGTCACCTCAATGGGAAATGCAATTCAAAGGAGCAAACATGAAAAAGACACTTGCAATCTTCGCCATGTGCGCAGCTCTCGTAGCTGGCTTGGCACTTGCCGGCTGCTCTTCGAGCAAGAGCACCGATGATCTCGGGCTTCTCACCCCGGGCAAGCTCACCGTCGCAACCTCCCCCGACTATCCTCCCTTCGAGAACCTAGAGGGCGATGAGGTCGTGGGCTTCGAGGTCGACCTGTGGAACGCCCTTGGCGAGAAGATGGGCCTCGAGATCGAGGTTGTCAGCATGCAATTCGACGCCATCATCCCGGCAGTCGTCGCTGGCGGTAAGTGCGATGTCGGAATCTCCGGCTTCAGCTATCTGCCCGAGCGCGCCGAGCAGGTTGACTTCACCGAGTCCTACTTCGTCGACAATCAAGCCGTCGCGGTCATGAAGGATAGCGGACTCGCCGCTCCTGCTGACCTCAACGTCGAGGGCAAGAAGATCGCCGTTCAGACCGGAACCACCGGCGAGAGCTGGGCGCAGGAGAACTATCCCAATGCTCAGATCATCGGCTTTGGCAACTCCAATGACTGCTTCGCAGCGATGCAGTCCGGCAAGGCCGATGCGGTCTGCACCAACCTCGCAGTCGTCGAGGCGATGCTCGCCGATGCCTACTCCGATGCCACCATCGTCGATCAGTCTGCAACCGCTGAGGAGTATGCGATGGTCGTCTCCAAGGACAACCCCGCGCTTACCCAGGCCCTCAACGACGCGATCGCCGAGCTCCAGAAGGATGGAACGATCGACGAGCTCGCAGCCAAGTGGTTCCAGTAGGCCATCAGCCTCGCATAGCTTCATTTGAAAGCACCGATCCCTCCTGCTGGCGAAGGCAGCAGGAGGGATATCGCGTTTTAAGGAAACCGAGGGAAACGTGACGAAGCAGTCTCTGAAAACGATGGCGACAAAGGCGTTGAGCATCTTCCTGCTCCTCTGCCTCGGCCTTTCGTTCTCGATCGCGGTCGAGCCGCCCAGCTCGTACGCTCTCGAGACGGTCAAGTGCACCGCGCGCCCCAACTCCGACGACACCAATGGCAACGTCCTCGGAGGCAAGGAGACCAGGGTGACCTGGGAGGGCCAGTGCGCTGCGGATGAATCGCTTTCCGGGCTTTCCCTCACGTTCCCCGAGGGCACCGAATTCAGCATCGCGGATGCCCGCGTCACCGCGTTGACTGGCGAGGATATGATGACGCGCGAGGCTGTCGACGCGACGTTCATCGCCGATGGCCAGACGATCGTCGCCTCCTTCACGGACGACATCGCGGCAGGGCGCTACGTGCGCTTCGAGGTCTACGGCGTTTTCTTCCCGAGAACGGGTGGCGAAATGCAGTTGACGGGCACATTCACGCTTTCCGATGGCACCACCGCGGAGATCGCCGGCATCCCCGCCATCAACGTGACCAGCAGCTCCATCGCCCAGAGCTGGGCCGATAGCCTCTCGAAGAAGCCGTGGGTCCAGAAATGGAACTCCAACAAGTTCCTCAGGCTCTTCCTCAACCCGCCGATTCTCGTGAAGAGCTTCCCGATCGTCTTCAAGGGCTTTCTGATGGCGCTCGCCGTCGTCGCCCTGGCGTTCCCGATCGCGATCCCGATCGGCTTCTTGCTCTCGCTGATGAGGATCTCCAGGCGGAAGGTTCTGCGCGGCATCGCCACGACCTACGTCAACGTTATCCGCGGCACGCCGCTGTTCCTCCAGATCTACATCGCGTTCTTCGGGCTCCCGCTCGCGGGCATCTCCGTTCCGAACTACCCGCTCGGCGTCATCGTCCTGTCGCTCAACTCGAGCGCATACCTGTGCGAGATCTTCCGTGCAGGCATCCAGTCGATACCCAAGGGGCAGTTCGAGGCATCGCGCTCGCTTGGCATGAACGGTCGCCAGACGATGCTCTCGGTCATAATCCCGCAGATGCTGCGCCGCGTCCTCCCGACGATGACCAGCGAGTTCATCCTTCTCTACAAGGACACCTCGCTGCTCGCGGCAGTCGGCTTCATGGAAGTCGTCATGTACGCGAAGACGATCGTCGCGGCGACGGGCTCGATCACGCCCTACATCGTGGCGGCATGCTTCTACCTCATCATCACGCTGCCGATGGCCAAGTTCGTCGGCAAATTCGAGAACAGGCTCGCCACTGGCGATGTAGTCCAGAAGAAGAAGCGCAAGAAGCGCAATGGATTCGGCAACGGCGGAGACGATGGTGGCGAGGTGGTCCTCACCGAGTCTGGTTTGGAGAGCGTTGAGGATGCCGGCATAACCCCCGAAGAGTTTTCGAGCATGTGAGAGGAGGGCTTTGGATATGAGCGACGAGATCAACATGGTCGAGGCCGAAGCCGAGACCGGCGCATTCGAGAAGGCCAAGCCCTCTAGGGAAGTGATGGTACGCATCGACGGGCTGCACAAGTACTTCGGCGAGCTCGAGGTTCTCAAAGGCGTCGATCTTGAAGTCCACCGCGGCGAAGTGGTAGTCGTCCTCGGGCCGTCCGGCTCGGGCAAGTCGACGATGCTGCGCTGCATCAACCTCCTCGAGCAGCCCACCAAGGGCCACATCTACATCGAGGATGAGGAGATCACCGACCCTAAGTGCGACGTCAACGCGCTGCGCGCCAAGGTCGGCATGGTCTTCCAGCAGTTCAACCTCTTCCCGCACCTCACCGCCTTGAAGAACGTCGAGCTTGCGCAGATCAAGGTGCTCAAACGCTCGAAGGCCGAGGCCGAGAAGGCCGCGCTCGAGCTTCTGGAGCGCGTCGGCCTTTCCGACCGCGCCGACCACAAGCCCGCGCAGCTCTCCGGAGGCCAGCAGCAGCGCGTCGCGATCGCCCGCGCCCTGGCCATGGATCCGCATGTCATGCTCTTCGACGAGGCGACGAGCGCCCTCGACCCCGAGTTGGTGCGCGATGTCCTCGCAGTCATGAAGAGCCTTGCGCAGAGGGGAATGACGATGATCGTCGTCACGCACGAGATGGGATTCGCGCGAGACGTCGCCGATAGGGTCATCTTCATGGATGGAGGAGTCATCGTCGAGGAGGGAACTCCCGAGGAGGTCTTCGACCATCCCAAGTCGGACAGGACGAAGGACTTCTTGGGCCACATCGTCTAGGCTGCCTCAGGCCCGCCGCTCCCCAAACGCATATCCAAACTGCAAAAGCGCATAAAAATGGTGCCCCCAACGGGAATCGAACCCGTGTTTGCGCCTTGAAAGGGCGCCGTCCTGGCCGCTAGACGATGGGGACACTCGCGTGCATCGCGCCTATTGGGCGCGTGATTCAAGATTATCGCCAACGTGCGCCCTATGCGCAAGCGCTGCGCCACTGATTCGCGGATATTGCCCGCGAACGACCGAGTTCCTCCGCGCTTTCCCCGCATTTCGCCGATAACGAGCCGCTTCACGGGTTTCGAGATTATCACCATTCAAAAATGCATAACTGATATATACTTTCATTCGGCAAAAAACAGAATGTCAAGGATAGAAGGATCCTTGCGAAGGAAGGTAGAAAATGGCAGAGACTAAGGAACTCACTGGAAAAGTCTTCGATACTCAAGGCTTCTCCGTACACGATGGCCCGGGAATCCGCATCACCGTATTCTTCAAGGGCTGCCCGCTCAAGTGCCTCTGGTGCCACAGCCCAGAGTCCCAGCGCTTCCAGACCGAGATCAACTGGCTCAAGCACAAGTGCGTGGACTGCGGCCGTTGCCTCCAGGCATGCCCGACCGGCGCTCGCACCCGCGAGGCCTTCGTCGATGACAAGGGCGAGCCGAAGTTCACCTATCACATCGACCCCGAGAAGTGCGTCGAGTGCGGCGCTTGCATCAAGGCTTGCCTGCCCCGCGCGCTCTACTGGTGCGGCACTGACAAGACCGTCGAGGAGATCATGGACCGCGTCCGCAAGGACAAGCCGTTCTTCGAGAAGTCCGGCGGCGGCCTGACCGTCTCCGGCGGCGAGTGCCTCGCGCAGGCCGACTTCATGGCCGAGCTGCTCAAGGCTGCCAAGAGCGAGGACATCGACACCTGCGTCGACACCTGCGGATTCGTGCCGTGGGAGAGCATAGAGAAGGTTCTTCCCTACACCGACCGCTTCCTCTATGACATCAAGCACATGGACAGCGAGAAGCACGCAGAGCTCACTGGCGTGCCGAACGAGCTCATCCTCGAGAACGCAGTGAAGATCGCCGAGGCTGGCGGCAAGTTCCACATCCGCATTCCGGTCATCCCGACCTGCAATGCCGACATGGAGAACATCGTTGCCACCAAGGACTTCCTCCTCCCGATCGCCGACGCAGTCGAGCTCGTCCAGATTCTCCCGTATCATGCACTCGGCAAGGTAAAGTGGGAGCGCCTCAACTGGAAGGGCAAGACCGTCGAGCCCGAGCCGCCGTCGGATGAGGAAATCGACGAGATCGTCAAGGTCTTCGTGGATGCAGGATTCAACACTATCGTCCACTAAGGCTTTATCTGCTTGACGCTTCTGCCTGCGATGGTAGAATGACAAAGCCAAGGTTGGGTAGCTCAGTTGGTAGAGCAGGGGACTGAAAATCCCCGTGCCGGCGGTTCAAGTCCGTCCCCAACCACCATGAATGCGAAGCCAGCTCCTCTTCTTGGAGCTGGCTTTTCTGATTGTCGGTGCGGTTGCGCAGGCGTGCAGCCCGCTGCCGGTGCCAAGCGCTACAATGGTTAGCGCTGTAGGAACGTGAGGGGAGCGACGATGGGCGCAGATCCGAGCAAGGAAATCCGATTCGGCACGGACGGTTGGCGTGCGATCATAGGGGAGGGCTTTACCGACGAGAACCTCGCCATTGCCGTCGACGCCGCTGCGCGCACCTATGCGGCCGATGGTGCCTCGGGGCGCATCTACATCGGCTTCGATTGCCGCGCCCAGGCCTCTCGATACGCCGTGCTGGCCGCCTCCATCGTCGCGGCGCGGGGCTTCGAAGTCATGCTCAGCGACAGGTTCTGCCCGACCCCGGCGCTTTGCTGGATCGTTTCGCGCGATTCCGATGCCATCGGCGGCATCATGATCACCTCGAGCCACAATCCTGCCGAATATCTCGGCATCAAGCTGCGCCTGTCCGACGGCGGGGCCTCCCCCAAGGAGTTCACCGACGCTGTGGAGGATCTGCTCGCAGACGAACCTCCGCTCAGCTTCGCGCATGCGAAGGAGCTTGCCGATGCGGCTTGGAACACCGGTTTCGACGGCAGCGGCGGCGTGGCTGAGATCGCTGGAGCGCCATTTGCGCTCGCCAACATCATGGAACCCTACATCTCCAATCTCGAGAGCCTGGTCGATGCCGAGGCGATTCGCGCCGCGAACCTGCGAGTCGTGGTAGATCCGATGTTCGGAAGCGGTCGCGGGTATCTCGCTGGCGTGCTGCGCGACCTAGGTGTCGAGGTCCACGAGGTGAACAGCGCGGCCGACCCCTCTTTCAACGGATTGCACCCCGAGCCGATTCGCCCGTGGATCGATGGCGGAGCCGAAGCCGTCGTCGAGGGCGGGTACGATGCCGGTCTCGTCGTCGACGGCGATGCCGATCGCATCGGGGCGGTCGACGAGCGTGGCATCTTCGTCAGCCCGCACAAGATCATCTCGCTGATGGTGATGCACCTCGTGGAGGACAAGGGCCTTAGCGGCAGGGTGGTGCGCACCTACGCGCTCACCTCGATGCTCGAGAGGCTCTGCGAGGCGTACGGCCTCGAGCTGGTCACGCGCCCGGTGGGCTTCAAATGGGTCTACGTCGAGATGGTCGTCGGCGATGTGCTCATCGGTGGCGAGGAGTCGGGAGGCATAGGAATCCCGACGCATGTCAAGGAGCGCGACGGCCTGCTGATGGCCCTCCTGATCGTCGAGATGATGGCGCAGCGCCACCAGACGCTCGGCGAACTCGTCCATGCGCTCTTCGCCAAGGCCGGCGCCGTCGAGTACGCAAGACGCGACCTGAAGATCTCGCCCGAGCAAAAGGAGCGCTTCCTCGCCAAGGTCGAAGCTCGAAGAACTGCGCCTGACAGCAGTTATTCCGCGCCTTGCGCGATTTCGGGCATAGATTTGTCCGATATTGAGACCTTGGACGGTATAAAATTCAAATTCTCCAATGGCGCTTGGCTGCTGATGAGACCCTCTGGCACCGAGCCGTTGGTGCGAGTCTATTGCGAAGCGCCTACAATGGGAAACGTCGACGCTTTGCTCGACTGGGGATGCTCTTTCGTAACCGATCGAGCAAAAGGGTAGTGGACAGGAGAAGCCTTGCTTCCTTCGTTTAGCGTAAAGAGGCCATTCACGATCATAGTGGCTTGCATCGCCATCGTGGTCCTCGGCTTCACATCGTTGACCAAGATGTCCACCTCCCTGATCCCGGAGCTCAATCTCCCATACGTCGTCGTATACACCATCTATCCGGGCGCCAGCCCCGAGCAGATGGAGACGACGGTCACCGATCCCATCGAATCCGCGCTCTCCACGACGAGCGGCTTGAAGGACATGCGGTCGTTCTCGTCCGAGTCGATGTCGATGATCATGCTCGAGTTCAACGACGGCGTCGATATGTCCTCGGTCATGCTCGAGCTGCGTGAGAGCCTCGACCTTCTGGAGGACTACCTGCCGGATGATTCGCGAACGCCATCGCTGCTTCGCATCAACATGGATAGCCTGCCGATCGCGGTGATCACCGTCGACTTGGCGGGAGCCGACCAAGCCGAGGTCTCGGACTACGTAATCGACGAGATCGAACCCGCTCTCGAGAGCGTAGAGGGCGTAGCATCGGTCAACGCGTCCGGCCTTATCGAGCAGCGCATGATGGTCACCATCGACACCGACAAGCTCAAGAAGAAGAACGAGGACATCAAGTCGCTGATGTCGATTGCGGGCGTCACCGATGCCAGCGACATGCTGACTCCCGAGATGATCGCGCAGATCATAGTCGCGAACAACATGGACTTCCCCGCGGGCTACGCATATGACGGCGGCAACAAGATGCAGGTCAGGGTGGGCAACGGCTTCGACACCGCCGCCGAGCTCGAGGACCTGCTGCTCGTCGGCCTCGAGGATGCCGACATCGAGATTCGCCTCGGAGACGTGGCCAAGGTCGAGATGCTGGACAACGCCGACGACAGCTACACGAAGGTCAACGGCAACGATGCCGTGATCATCCAGGTGCAGAAGCAGTCGGAGGCCTCGACCACGGCCGCCGCGCACGCGGTGGAGAAGAAGGTCGAGCAGCTCCAAAAGGATAACCCCGACCTGCACATGGTCATGCTGATGGACCAGGGCGAGTACGTCGACATGGTTCTTGACTCGCTCTCGGGCAACCTCATCTTCGGCGCGATCCTCGCCGTCCTCGTCCTCTTCCTCTTCCTGAGGAGCTGGAAGATGACCGGCGTAGTCGCGCTCTCGATCCCGCTATCCATCGTCTTCGCGCTGCTGTTGATGTACTTCACGGGCATCTCGCTGAACATGATCTCGCTCTCGGGACTCGCGTTGGGCGTAGGCATGCTGGTCGACAACTCGATCGTCGTTATCGAGAACATCTACAGGACGCATGAGGAGGAGCCCGACGCAAAGGCCTCCGCGGTCAAGGGCGCGCGTCAGGTTACCGGCGCCATCCTCGCTTCTACGCTGACGACCTGCGCGGTCTTCCTGCCGTTCGCATTCGCCAGCGGACTCGTGCGCCAGCTGTTCGTCGACCTCGCGCTCACGATCTGCTTCTCGCTTCTCGCCAGCCTCGTCGTAGCCCTCACCTTCGTTCCGATGATGTGCTCCGGCGCGCTCAGAGGCGCGAAGATGAAGCGCTTCAAGACCTTCGACAAGATCGTCGACAAGTACGCGCTTGTGCTCGACAAGGCGCTCAAGCGCAAGTGGATCCCGCTCGTCGCGGCCGGCACGCTCTTCGTGGCGGCGATGGTCATCGTCGGCAACATGGGCACCCAGTTCTTCCCCGAGATGAACACGAACCAGATGACCACGACGCTGCACTTCGAGGATGAGGACACATACGACGACAAGGTTGCGACGGCCGAGAAGCTGATGGCGGAGATCAGCGAGATGGAAGGCGTCGATTCCACGGGAGTGACGATCTCCTCTGGCAGCAACAACGGACAGACCCTGTCCAGCGGCACCGGCAACTCCGTAACCATTTACACGCTTCTCGAAGACAAGACCTCGGTTTCCTCGATCGATCTCGCCAAGGAGATCGACTCCAAGGCCGAGGAGCTCGGTATCGATGCGAGTTCGGCCAGCTCGATGATGGATATCTCCGCGGTCACGGGCCAGGGCGTCACCATTGCGCTCTACGGCTATGACCTCGACGGCATACTCGAGCTATCGCGCAGCATCACCGCCGACCTCGAGGCGATGGATGGCGTGGGCGAGGTTACGAGCAGCTACGCGAAGCCCAAGGACGAGTTCCGAATCGTCGTCAACAAGGACAAGGCGATGGAGCAGGGCCTAACGGTGGCGCAGGTCTACCAGGAGGTGGCCATCCTCCTCGCCGACTCGCAGAACATCACGAGCGTCTCGAACGGGCCGGACGACTATCCGGTCTACATCGCGAAGTCCGATGCGAAGGACGAGGGGCTCAAGGACCTCGAGAATCTCAAGATCAAATCGCCCACCACCGGCTCTACGGTCAAGCTCAAGGACATCGCCGAGGTCAAGCGCGCCGAGGGCTACCAGACGATCGCGCATGACAACCAGAGCAGGGTCATCACGATAACCGCCTCGGTGGCAGATGGCTACAACATCGGCAAGCTCGGTGGCGACATCAACGAATACGTCGCCGACCTCGAGCTGCCCGAGGGCTATAGGCTCGAGACCAGCGGCGAGGCCGAGGAGATCGCCGACGCCATGGGCGACCTCATGCGAGTCCTCCTGCTCGCGATCATCCTGGTCTATCTCGTCATGGTCGCGCAGTTCCAGTCGCTCAAATACCCGTTCATCATCATGTTCACGCTGCCGCTGTGCTACACGGGTGCCGTGTTCGGCCTGCTCGTTTGCGGCATGGACCTCTCGCTCGTCGCGGTGATCGGCATGGTGATCCTGACCGGCATCGTAGTCAACAACGGAATCATCTTCGTCGACTTCGCGAACCAGATGCGCGAAGAGGGGATGAACATCCACGACGCGCTGATCGCCACGGGCCGCATGAGGATCCGCCCGATCCTAATCACCGCGCTGACCACCATCGTCGCGATGTTCCTCATGGCGCTAGGCCGCGGCATGGGCTCCCAGCTCTCGCAGCCGATGGCCGTGGCGGTCATCGGAGGACTGCTCTACTCTACGCTGCTCACGCTATTCATCGTGCCCACGCTCTACATGATCTTCGACAAGGAGAAGCGCAAGACGAAGAAGGCCGCCCGCAAGGCTGCGCGCGCTGAGAGGGCCTCCCTCGCAGCTGCTGGCGCCGGCGTCGATGGCTCGGTGGCGCTGCCCTCGTCCGACTACGAGTCTAGCGCCCTGCCCGAGGGCGCGATCGAGGACTTCGAGGCGCAGCTCGATGCGGTCGCCGAGGACAGCGGGCTGCTGGCCGAGGGGCCCGACGACGCGGAGGAGATCCTCGATGCCGAGGTGGTTGACGAGCCGCAACAGGCCATAGAAGCCGATGAGATGCCAGATTCCGAAGCTGACGAGTAAGTATCGGCGCAAACCAAAAACACGCCTTAGAACGCAACGAGAGCGCCCAGAGGGGCGCTCTCGCTCGCTATTCCATGCTTGTTGGTTTCGTTACTGCGCACCCGCGATCTCCTCGATCAGCTTTCCGAGCACAGGCTCGAACTTCACGCCGTACCAATGATCCTTGTCGTCGATAGTGCTCTCGATGCACATCACGACGAAATCGGCCGCTCCGCTCGCAGCCTCGACGATCGAGAAGCCGTTGAGGTAGAGGCCGACGAAGGCCGACGCGTAGACGTCGCCCGTGCCGTGGCAACCCTTCGAGATGCGCCTATGGCGGTAGTAGCTCGAGATGTCGCCATCGTAGACGCAGACTCCGGTGGTTTCATCGTCGTAGCTCACGCCTGTGAGGACGACGCTCTTGGCGCCGAGCGCGAGGACCTTTTCAAGAAGCTCGTCGATCCATGCGCGATCGTAGCTCTCCCTGTATGGGGTCCCAGTGAGGAAGCACGCCTCCGTGATGTTGGGGAGCACGATGTCGGCCTTTGCGCACAGGCCCTTCATCGCCTCGACGTAGGCTTCATCGAAGGCGGGGTAGAGCTTGCCGAGGTCGGCCATCGCGGGGTCGATCGCGATGAGCGCGCCGGGTTTGGCAAGCTCGTCGATGATGTCGATGGCAGAGGCGATCTCGGAGATTCCGCCGAGGTAGCCCGTGTATATCGCATCGAACGAGATTCCCTCGTTCTTCCAGTGTGCTGCGATCTGCGGGATGTCCTCGGAGAGGTCACGGCATGTGAAGCCGGTGAAGCCGCCGGTGTGCGTTGACAGCACGGCAGACGGGATGATGCAGGTTTCGAACCCGCATGCCGAGAGAATCGGGAGGGCAACCGTGAGCGAGCATTGCCCGAAGCACGAGATGTCCTGAATCGTCAGAATGCGCTTGTAGCCTGCGTTTGCCATGCCATCACCTTCCTTAGGTCGCTATGCCGCTTCGCCACCCCGAAACGCCACGGGGAGGATGTCATCGAGGTTCTCGTAGTCGTCGAGGTCGAGGCCTCCGCCGTCGCCGTTGCCGAACTGCTCGAAGAAGTCGCCCTGATTCTTATAGCCGGAGAAGTCGGGCCAGTTGAACTCGACATCGCCGGTTTTGAACTCCTCGACCGCATATACGATGGTGAGCGGGATCGATTCGCCCGAGCCCATGGCGGTGCCGTCGATCTCCATGTCCCATAGGAACTCAAAGGTCTCGAAGTTGCCGCTGGAGTCGAGCGTGAACGTGATCCTCGGCTTCTGGCCCTTGACAAGGTTGCCGATAGCCTGCATGGCTTGCGCCGTTTCGCTGGGATCGGCAGACTCGTCCAGCTTCGCCAATGCGCCCATCGTGTCGCTGAGGTAGCCCATCACATCGAACTCGAGCTCGTAGGTGCTGCCCTCGATCCTGCCGTTGGTGAAGTAATTGTAGACATCGGGAAAGTCGAGCTTGTCCAACTCGGCCATGAGATCCTCTCCGTTTTCCGAGAGATAGGTCGATATCAGGTCTGCCGTGTCGCCCTCGAGAGTGTAGTAGACGTTCTCGGTGCCATCGGGGGTTGCCACGCTCAGGTAGAGCTTGTGGTCGGTGTAATAGATTCCCATATCGACCGACTCCCCGAGGAGACCCATGTTCATCTTATAGAGGAGCTGCGAGTCGAGGAGCTTGCTGAGGTCGTCGCTGTCGTAGGCGTAGGCCAAGTCGACGTTTCCGTTGATCGAGAGCGGGATGCCCTCGGCCTTCATCTTGATCGTGATGTCGGCATTCATCGCGACCGAATCCGCGGCCTTGAGGTTCTCCGATGCCGTCCTGAGCGCATCGACAGCCTCCTGCTTCTGTCCACATCCCGCCAACGCAACGAGTGCGAGCATTGCTGCGATAACGAACGCCGAAAGCTTGATGAGGTGGCGCTTCATGGTACATTCCTTTCAAAAGTGGGGCATAACCCATTTAGTTCATCGGATATATCATATCTGTTTTTCAAATGCAGCATGGTATGGAGGGGGTACTCGGCGACAGAGCCTCCGTATGCGCCCGAAGGAGCGCCTTCGGCTACGTGGCAGGGGTGCTGATTGGCGCGAAAGCCGTCTTTCAGGTGCCCTCGATGGCGTAGAATCTTAAATGCAAGCAGAAGTGCAGAAGGAGCGCTTGGATGTCAAGGAATGAAGAGCAGGGCGGATTCGCCGGGTCGCTATTCGATGAGCCGATGGCGGAGGAGCCGATGAGGCCTCCGGCGGAGGAGATCGAGGAGGTTCCCGATATCGTCGAGCCTGCATTCGAGTCAGAGCCGGAGATTCCCAGTCTGGAGGCTGCACGCGAGCGCGTCGCGATGCTCCATTCGACCATCGACAGATTCAACAGCCAATACTACGCGCAGGACGATCCAGATTACAGCGATGCGGTCTACGACTCGCTGATGCGCGAGCTCAGGGCGCTCGAGGTTGCATATCCCGAGCTGATCACCCCCGATTCGCCGACGCAGACGGTTGGAACGACGACTGCGCAGCGCTTCGGTTCGGTAGTGCATGCCACGCGCATGTATTCGATGGACAACGCGATGAACCTCGAGGAGCTAGACGAGTGGATCGAGCGCGTCGTGAGGTCTCTCGGCTATGCGCCGAAGTTCGTCTGCGAGCTCAAGATCGATGGATCGTCGATCGCGTTGACCTACGAGACGGGCAAGCTCGTCCAAGCGGCCACGCGCGGCGACGGAAACGTCGGCGAGGACATCACCGCCAACGCGCTCACCGTAGCCGACATCCCGCAATCGCTCTCCAACAGCGCCTATCTCGAGCTCAACACGAGCTCTGCCATCGAGTTCCGTGGAGAGGTCTACATGTCCAAGGAGCGCTTCGAGGCGCTCAACGAGAGCATTCTCGGCGAATACGCCAACATCCCGAATGCCAAGAAGCCCAAGACCTTCGCCAATCCGCGCAACGCCGCTGCTGGCTCGATGCGCCACAAGGACTCCGAGGTCACGCGCAAGCGCGGGCTCCAGACCTTCATGTATGCAGTTGCCGACCCAGAGCAGCTGCCGGTTTCGGGACAGTGGGAATTGCTCTCCTTCCTGCGAAAATGCGGCTTCTCCGTCAATCCCAACATCAAGCTCTGCACCGAAGTCGCGGAGGTTCGCGCCTTCTGCGAGGAGACGCTCAAGCTGCGCAACTCGCTTCCGTACGAGATCGATGGCGTCGTGGTCAAGGTCGACTCGTTCGCCGAGCAGCGCGAGCTCGGATTCACCACCCGCGCGCCCAGATGGGCCATCGCATACAAGTTCCCGCCCGAGGAGGTGGCGACGAAGCTTCTCCGCATCGTCTGCCAGGTCGGTCGCACAGGAGTGCTCACCCCGGTTGCGGAGTTCAATCCGGTGCCCGTTTCGGGTTCGGTGGTCGCGCGGGCGACGCTGCACAACATCGACGAGGTCAACCGCCGCAACGTGCGCGTTGGTGACACGATCATCATCCGCAAGGCAGGCGACGTCATCCCCGAGGTGCTCGGCCCTGTTCTCGAGATGCGTCCGGCAGATGCCACCCAGTTCTCCATGCCACGGGTCTGCCCGTCATGCGGCGCTCCGGTCTACTCCGACGAGGACGGTCCAGCTGTGCGCTGCATCTCCTCGGAGTGCCCAGCGCAGCTGCAGGCCAGGCTTGAGCATTGGGTGAGCCGCGGCGCAATGGACATCGATGGCCTCGGACCTGCGATCATCGCGAAGATGATCGAGACCGGGCTCGTCGCTGACGTCGCCGATTTCTATTCCCTTGACAAAGACGAGCTTGCGCTTCTGGATACCGGGCGGCTGAACAAGGATGGCGAGCCCATCAGGCTTGGCCAGACGGTGGCGGCGAAGGTTCTCGAGCAGATCGAGAAATCGAAGGGCAGGGGGCTCGCCAGGGTCCTTCACGGCCTCTCGATCCGCAACGTGGGCAAGACGGTAGCCGAGGACATCTGCAAGCGCTTTGCGACCTACGAGGAGCTCGCGCAGGCCAGCGAGGAGGAGATTGCGAGCATCGAGGGCGTGGGCCCGATCATCGCGAGCAGCATTCGCAAGTTCACGAGCCTCGAGGCCAATGCGGAGCTCGTCGGCAAGCTGGCCGAGCGCGGAGTCGATCTCTCGGCCGATCTCTCCAATGTCAAGCCGCAAACGCTCGCGGGCCTGACATTCGTCATCACCGGCTCGCTCGAGAGCTATTCGCGCCAGGAGGCCGAGGCGGCGCTCAAGGCGTACGGGGCGAAGGCCTCGTCATCCGTCTCCAAGAAGACCGACTACGTCGTCGCTGGCGAGAATGCGGGTTCCAAGCGCGCCAAGGCGCTAGAGCTCGGCGTGCCTATAATCAACGAGGCGGCACTGAAGGAAATCATCGCAACCGGAACGGTTGATGGATTGCAGACACAACAGGAAACGAACTAGGAAGGACCGCATCCAATGGCAATCGAGAAGACCTACAGCATGATCAAGCCCAACGCCGTAGCCGCTGGGCACGTCGGAGAGATCATCACGCGCTTCGAGCGCTCCGAGCTCTCCATAGAGCGCATCGAGCTGGCCGCCCTGACTCCCGAGCAGGTCAAGCTGGGCTACGAGGAGCACGAGGGCAAGCCGTTCTATCCTCCGCTGATCGAGTTCATGCTGAGCGGCCCGGTCGTCAAGATGGTCATCTCCGGCGAGAACGCCGTTGCGCGCTGCAGGGAGATCATGGGAGCGACCGATCCGGAGAAGGCCGAGCCGGGAACGATCCGTGCGGACTTCGGCACCAGCGTGAGGGAGAATGCCATTCACGGCTCTGATTCTCCCGAGTCTGCCGCGCGCGAGATCTCGATCTACTTCGGCTAGGAGCTCCACAGCCCACAGTTGCAGCGCGACTAAAAGGGCATGGCAGTGCTCGAGATGCGTCGCCACGTCTTCGTCTTCGCGTGCTGGCAATCGCGGAAAAGCGCCGAAAAACGCCAAAATGTTGTGGGGAGTTTGTGAAGTTGGCGCCTTTTCGCCCGTGCAGCAGCGCCATAGCGCCCTTTGCACCGTTGCGATTCTTCTGCTCGACCGTCCGATATGAGATAATCGTGCAGTTAATCTGAATCTTCGCAGCGTGCAAGGAACGTCCAGGAGAGCCAAGCTAGCTGCTTGCAGGGCACATGTCCCACATGCTTGCAAGACCTATGAGGTGATCGGATAGTGCTAAGTTTCTTTCGAGGCTGTTGGGAGTGGAAATCTCAAGTCTTCCATCTAGCCAAGATCGACTTGGTGAAAACATGCCGCGGCGCGGTTCTCGGTTGGATCTGGCTATTCGTCAGACCTGCAACCTACGTCTTCGTATTCTGGCTCGCCCTTGCTCTCGGCCTGAAGGCCGGCAGCACGGTTGGCGACTATCCCTACATCGTCTGGCTCACCGCCGGCCTCATCCCGTGGTTCTTCATGCAGGAGCTCATCAGCACAGGTTCCGACGTCTATAGGCGCTACACCTATCTGGTCAACAAGATCAAGTTCCCTCTTGTGGCGATCTCGGCGTTCTACGCGCTCTCCAAGCTCTACATCTACCTGATGAGCATGGGTATATTCATGCTCGGCTGCATCATCTTCGGCTACCACTTCAGCATCTACCTGATCCAGCTGCCGTTCGTCTTCGCGCTGATGTACGGGCTCTTCGTGGCCTGGTCGGTGATGACCTCGCCGCTCTCCGCCATCAGCAAGGACTTCGGCAATCTGATCAAGACGCTGTCGACTCCGCTGTTCTGGCTTTCCGGAATCATCTTCAACCTCGGCACGATCCACCACGAGTGGGTCCACACCGTCATGTGCTTCAATCCGGTTTCGTTCTTCGTCGAGGCCCACAGATACGCGATGTGCGACAACATGTGGCTTTGGGAGAACCCGAAGATGCTCCTCATCTTCCTAGTCGTGTTCCTCGCGACGATCATCGTCGCACGGATTGTCTTCCGTAGACTGAATACGGAGGTGGCAGATGTTCTCTAGGTCAGAGGATGAGGTCGCGATCAGGTTCTCGCACGTCGACAAGACCTATCGCCTCTTCAAGAACGATCGCGCTCGCTTCTACTCGGTCTTCAACAAGAGGGTCAAGCACGAGACCATCCACGCCAATTGCGACCTCTCCTTCGAGATCAAGCGCGGCGAGGCGGTCGCCCTCGTAGGCAACAACGGAGCGGGCAAGTCGACCGCACTCAAGATCATCACCGGCGTCATCACTCCCACCTCGGGCACGGTCGACGTCAATGGTCGCGTCAGCGCCCTGCTCGAGCTCTCCGCGGGATTCGACATGAACCTCACGGGACGCGAGAACATCGAGATGCGAGGCTTCCTCTGGGGCCTGAACAAGAAGGAGATCGCCGAGCTCACCCCCGCCGTCGAGGAGTTCGCGGAGCTCGGCTCATACTTCGATCAGCCGATGAGGACCTACTCGAGCGGCATGAAGGCCAGGCTCGGCTTCTCGTTCGCATCCTCGATCGACCCGGAGATACTCGTGGTTGACGAGGCGCTCTCCGTTGGCGATAAGAGGTTCTCCAAGAAGTGCATCGCCAGGGTCAAGGAGATCATGAGCGGCACGGGCGTCACCGTTCTCTTCGTCACGCACAGCTCATCCGCTGCGCAGGAGTTCTGCACTCGCGGTCTAGTTCTCGACCACGGCAGGCTGACCTACGACGGCCCGATCAAGGACGCAATCGAGTTCTACGACAAGTCGAACAACATGTAAGAGGCCAGATATGCCCGGTTCATCCAGCGACAACGATCGCAACAAGAGAAATCACTCAGATTCGGCCAGCCGATACTCCAGGGATTCCTACGGAAGCGGATCGCGCTCCAGGGGTTCTTCCGGACGCAGCTCCAGCGGACGCAGCGGATCCTCGCGCGGATCCCACTCCAACAACAGTGGCAGGAGGAGCGCTGCACCCGGCGCCGGTTCCGCTAGGAAGAGCACGCGGCAGGCGAGTGGCAAGGGCTCGAAGCGCACGCGCGCTTCCAAGGACGGCGGAGCCAAGAGCATCAACGAGATCAACCGCGAGTTCACCCCCGTGAACACCGAGTTCACTCCCGGGGATGGCGAATTCGCCCCTGTGATTAGCGAGGCCGAGCTCGCCCCTATGGGAAAGCATGCCAACGGCGAGCACGCGATCGCGCCCTACACCGCGCTTGCAACGGCCGACTCCAAGGATGGCAAGCCCGAGAAGGAGAAGAAGCCTCCCAAGGTCAAGAAGAAGATGAGCAGGGGCAAGAAGGTCGCGCTCACGATCCTCATCGTGTTCCTCACGCTCGCTGCAGCTGCCGTGGTCGCCGGTGTGCTCTACGTCCGCAACCTCAACGCAAACCTCCACACGCTCGATTCCGATGTCGCCGAGGTGCTCGAGCCGGTCTCCGCGATGGGCGAGCCGTTCTACGTGCTGATCCTCGGTTCCGACACGCGCGACCCGGGCAGCGACCGCGGTCGCTCCGACACCATCATCCTGGCGAGAGTCGACACCGCTTCGCAGAAGGTGACGCTGATCTCTATCCCGCGCGACACGCGCGTCGAGATTCCCGGATATGGCACCGATAAGATCAATGCAGCCTATAGCTACGGCGGCGCCGCGCTCGTTGTCAAGACGGTCAACAAGTTCGCAGGCGTATCGATCTCCCATGTCGTCGAGGTCGACTTCTCCGGATTCAAGGAGATCGTCGATGCGCTCGGCGGAGTCACCGTCACAGTCCCGCCCAACACCTACTATGCGGGCGTCAGCGTTCCCGAGGGCAAGCAGAAGCTCAACGGCAAGCAGGCGCTCGTCTTCGCGCGTTGCCGCAAGACCTATCCCACGGGCGACTATCAGCGCGCCGATAATCAAAGGCAGCTGATCAAGGCCATCGCAAAGCAGGTTCTCTCCTCCGATGTCACCGAGATGCCAAAGATCATCAAGAGCATCACCAAGGCCGTAGCCACCGACATGGATGTCAGCGAGATCATCGGATTGGCTATGGACATGCGCGGAATGGATACAGATGCCATCATGACCGCGGTGGTCCCATCGGGGCCGACGATGATCAACGGCATATCGTACGTCGTGGTTTACGATAGCGAGTGGAAGGCTATGATGGAGCGCGTGGACAAGGGCGAGGATCCGAATCCCAAGCAGTAGCGTTCGCCGATCGTCAGCGGGAGGCAAAATGGCACAACCATCTATTCCACAGCCAAACGAACAGGGTTACGCGGGCCTGCGCAGGGTGCTGACCTATGGCACCTACGACCTGCTGCACTACGGGCATATCCGCCTGCTCCAGCGCGCCGCGCAATGCGGAGACTACTTGATCGTCGGCCTGTCGACCGATGAGTTCAACGCGATAAAGGGCAAGGAGAGCTTCTACCCCTATGAGGTCCGCAAGGAGATGCTCGAGGCCATCCGCTACGTCGACCTCGTCATTCCCGAATATGACTGGGACCAAAAGCCCGATGACATAGAGAGGTACCACGTCGACGTCGTCGTCATGGGCTCCGATTGGGAGGGCGACGAGCGCTTCGAGAAGCTGCGCGAATACTGCGACGTCATCTACCTCGACAGGACCCACGGCGTCTCCACCACCGATGTCAAGACAAGGCTCAAGGGCGAGTTCGACTAACCATGCTGAGAATCATAGTTGGCATCATGAGGCTGCTCTTCAGCCTCTTCAGCAACGGAAAGCCCAAGGACAGGATCGCGCTCCTCTCGCGCCAGGGTTCAACCATGCCGATAGACTACCAGCTGTTGATCGACCGCATCGAGGCGACGCACCCGAGCATCGAGATCGTCAGCTGCCTCACCAACTACGCCAGCGACGGGCTGTTCGGCTACACGCGCAAGATGATCCGGCAGATCAAGCTCGCTGCAACCTCGCGCGTCATCGTCGTCAACGGGTACGTGCAGGGCGTCTGCGTTCCGAAGGACATGTCGGGCCATGAGGTCATCCAGATCTGGCATGCCCTCGGCGCAATCAAGAAGTTCGGGCTCTCCTCGCTCGGCACCGAGGCCGGCAGGACGGAGAAGCAGGCGAGCGTCGGGTGCATGCACAGGAACTACGACTTCATCATCGCCGGCGGGCCCGGCGCAACCGAGGCCTACTGCAAGTCGTTCGGCTATGGGCTGGAGTCGATCGTCCCCCTGGGGATGCCGCGCATAGACGGCATTCGCGCCCTCGGCATCGAAGGCGCGCCGGAGCGCGAGGAGGCGCTGGCCAAGGTGCGCGAGCACCTTGAGCTCGGCGAGGGCAGGTTCAACGTCCTCTACGCTCCGACGATGCGCCAGGATGCCGCGACCGACGCATGGCTTTCCGATAGCATCTCAAAGCTCGCATCGCGCTGTCCGATCGACTCGATGAACCTGCTCGTCTCGGGCCATCCGCTCACCAAATCCGACGGCTCCGAAGCCGCAAGCGCCAGAAACGTCATCATCTCCCCCGAGGTGAAGAGCCTCGAGATGCTCACCGTAGCCGACTGCGTCATCACCGACTACTCCGCCATCGCCTTCGAGGCGTGGCTGGCCGGGGTTCCTGTCTTCTTCTACGTCCCCGACATCGAGAGCTATCGCAAGTCGCCAGGGCTCTTCATCGACCCGCTGATCGAGTTTCCCAGTCGCTCCAGCGCCGATGCCGACGTGCTGATGGATGGCGTTCTCGCCTTCGCGCAGGGCGGGGGAGTGGCCGACCCGTTCTCCGTGTTCTGCGAGTCCTACTTCGCGGGCGTGGGCGATGACGTTACTGGGGATGTGGCCGAGTTCATAGTCGGCAGGCTGGGAGCCAAGGCAGGTGATGCGCTGTGAGCGAGAAGATCGCAAACGAGGCCGAAATCTCCCTGCTAGCCGCGCAAACGGAGGTTCTCCGTAAGATAGCGCCAGCTCTGGACACCAGCGTCTTCGCCATCGGCAACACCTGCGTCGCTGCAATCCACTATCAAGCGCTCTACGAGGGGATGGGCCCGGTTAGCTTCGCGGCTTTCCGCGAGGACTACGATGCTCTGCTCGAGCGCCTGGTGCAGGCATGCGGGCGCGTTGGCCTGCAGTGCGATCGTGAGGTCGAGGTCGGCGGCAGGCTCTTCTCCAAGCCCTATGCGCGCGTCGGGGACGGCCAGGCCTGGATCAACTTCTATCCTCTCGACGAGATCCCCTATCAGACGATCCTGCGCTTTGCGATCCTAAAGGAATCGAAGAAGGCGATGACCCTCTACAAGCGCATGGAGGAGACGCAGAGCTTCTCCGGAATCGCCGAGTTCAGCAAACTCGCCAAGGCCCTTCGCAGATACGAGGGGATCGGCAGCGGAGTGCGCACATGCCTCTTCAGCAGGCCTGAGGGCGGCTTTGCGGGCGAGCGCACGATCTTTCAGAAGAGCATGGAGGAGCGCAACCTCCTGCCCGTGCGCTTCGGCGAGATCTCGGGGATAAAGGTTCCGCTGCCAGCGAAGGTCGGCAACTGGACCACCGAGCTCAACGACAACTATGACCGCATCCTCTCCACGGTGCAGCGCGAGAACCTTGACTCGATGGTCAAGCTCGACGCAGCGTGCAGGGAGGCTGGCATCGACTACTTCCTCGTTGGCGGAAGCATGCTCGGGGCGGTGCGCCACCACGGCTTCATCCCGTGGGACGACGATGTCGACGTGGGCATGCTGCGCAGCGACTACAAGCGCTTCGTCAAGGAGATCGAGCGGCACATCGGCCCGGAGTTCAAGATCCAGCTCCCCTCGACCGATCCGCACATCCACTTCGTCTATGCGCGCCTGCGAAAGGCCAATCCGCAGTACATCACCTATTACAACCACGACAAGGATTTCAACAAGGGCCTTTGGATCGATGCGTTCCCGTTCGATGCCATGCCGAAGACGGGCGTGATGGCGAAGGTCCAGCGCAAGCTGGCGTTCAACTTCGCCAGGGCCTCCTCGGGCTTCAAGCGTCGCCGCGAGTACGCAATCGCGGACCTAAAGACCGACCTTTCCAAACTGCCCGCAGCAGACCGCGCCAAGCTCAAGCGCTATCGCTTCGCATCGCGCTTCTTCCCCGTGGCGCTCTGCAGGTTCGGATATCACGCGTCGGCGCGCTTCTTCAACCCCATCTACGGTCGTGGCGCCAACGCTCGATTCGCGAGCTTCATTCCGTCATACACGACGATCAGCCGCAGCGAGGCATTGCCGGTAAAGATGGTAGACTACGAGGGGGCTAGGCTTGCGATCCCCAATGGCGCGGAGGCCTTCCTCACAAGGCAGTACGGCGACTTCATGTCGCTGCCCCCGATACATGAGAGATACACCGAGCACGGCTTCAAGTGCTTGATTCTGGAAGATGGCGAGATTCTGGAGCCGTAGCGGCTTCGATGCACGTCTGCCGCGTGCGAGATGAAAGGTATTGAGATGTCGAAGAACATTCTGCTTATGATGATGGGCGGTTCCGGAACGCGTTTCGGCGCCGACATCCCGAAGCAGTTCGTCGAGCTGGAAGGCAAGCCGATCTTCAGCTACATCGTCGCCAAGTATGCCCGTCTCGACGAGATCGACGCGATCGTCATCGTCTGCCATGCAGACTGGCTCGACTACACGCGCGAGTGGGTTGAGCGTGAGGGCATCGAGGTCGACACGCGCGTCGTCGCCGGTGGCGATACGCGCTCCGAGTCGGTGCGCAACGGCCTGATCGCTGCCTCTGAGTTCGCTAGCGATGACGATGTCGTGCTGATCCACGACGCGACGCATCCCTACGTCGACGAAGAGAACCTCGGCGCGATCATCGAGGCCACCAAGGAGTACGGCGGCGCGACGCTCGGCCAGTGCCAGTACGATACCGTCTATTGCTTCGATGCCGAGACCAGGCTGCTCGAGCGCGTCATCCCGAGGGAGCAGGTCGTTTCCGGCGCTTCCCCCGAGGCGTTCATGTTCGGGCGCATCTTCGACATCTACAGCAATTCGAGCATCGAGGAGCTGCAGCGCTGCACCTCCGCCGGGGCACTCGCCTTGGCAAACGGCATGGACATGAAGATCATCCCCACCAACCTGATCAACCTCAAGATCACCTACAAGCCGGATCTCGACGTGTTCATGAAGCTATTCCGCGGGTACTACTTCTAAGGAGCGCCAATGAAGGCCGCCGTTCTCAAAAGCACCAACAACATCGTCTTCGACGAGATCGAGACCCCAGAGCCGCGGGCGGGCGAGGTCCGCATCAAGGTCCACTACACCGGCATCTGCGGCTCCGACGTCCCCAGGGCGCTCGAGGGCAAGGTCCACAACTTCCCACTCGTGCTTGGGCATGAGTTCTCGGGGCGCATCGACAAGGTGGGCGCGGGCGTGGACGAGGCTCTCGTCGGCCAGCGCGTCTCCGGCATCCCGCTGATCCCCTGCATGGAGTGCGAGGATTGCGCGGAGGGGCACTACTCCCTGTGCAAGACCTACGGCTTCATCGGCTCGCGCAGCGATGGCTCGATGGCCGAGTACGTCGTGGTCCCAGCGAGCAACGCCTATCCGATCGGCGATGACGTCACCGACTTGCAGGGAGCGTTCTACGAGCCCACCACCGTCGCCATCCACGGCATCGAGCTCGCCGAGGTCAAGCCCGGCTCGAGCTGCATCGTAGTCGGCAGCGGCACCATCGGCGTGCTCCTCGCCCAAGCGCTTCGCGGGTACGGCGTTGACAACATCGTGGTCACCAAGCGCGTGACCACCACCTTCGGTCCGGCCCAGTCGGTCGGCATCGAGAACATCGTGGCCAGCTCGGAGGAGGGCTGGCAGCAAAAGGCGCTCGACATGGCCGGCGTCCGCGGATTCGACTACGTGTTCGACACCGCTGGAAACCCCAGCACCATCCTCCACTCGTTCGAGATGGCGGGCAACCGCGGCACGGTCTGCTTCGTCGGCACCCCCAAGCGCGACGTCGTCTTCACTTCGAAGCAATGGGAGCTCATCAACCGCAAGGAGCTCAAGCTCATAGGCTCGTGGATGTCCTACTCGGCACCGTGGCCTGGGGTAGAATGGGATCGTGCGGACGAGCTGTTCGCCAACGGAACCATCAAGGTCACCGATGAGATGATCGATTCCGTCTACCCGATGTTCAAGGCCCAGGAGGCATTCCAGAGGTTCCAGGCATCGCATGGGACGCACGGCAAGGTGATAATCGATTCCCAAGGAGTCTAAATGAACGTTTTGCAAGATATCGTCGCCGCCAACAAGGCGGGTCATCGCAGCGGAATCTATTCGTGCTGCTCCGCCAACGAGGACGTCATCAGGGCGGTCCTCAGGCGCGCGATCAAGACAAGGACGGTCGCTTTGATCGAGTCGACCTCCAACCAGGTCAACCAAGATGGCGGATACACCGGCATGACACCGGCGGACTTCGCCGCTTTCGTGGCCGACCTCGCCGACGAGATGCTGATCCCTTGGGACCAAGTCATCCTCGGCGGCGACCATCTCGGTCCGCTGCCGTGGGTCGATCTGCCCGAGGATGAGGCCATGGCCAACGCCGAGGAGCTCGTCGTCGCATGCATCAAGGCCGGATATAGCAAGATCCACCTCGACACCTCGATGCGCGTTGCGAGCGACGACCCCAACCTCCCATTCGCAACCGCAACCTGCGCGCGCCGTGGCGCCAGGCTCTGCGCTGCATGCGAGCGCGCCTTCGCCGAGTATGCGACCGAGCACCCGAAGGCTCAGCCGCCTGTCTACATCATCGGCAGCGAGGTGCCGGTGCCGGGAGGGGACTTCAACGCCGGCAAGATGGGTGTCACCACCGCAGAGGACGCCACCAACACCATCGCGATCTACAAGGCCGCCTTCGCAGATGCCGGCATCGCCGACGTGTTCGAGCGCGTCATCGGCCTCGTCGTCGAGATGGGCGTGGAGTTCCACGAGTTCGACCTCGACGAGTACGACCGCCGCAGGGCTGCAAATCTGGTTGCGGCTATGCGCAAGGAGGCCCTGTGCATCGAGGGCCACTCGAGCGACTACCAGACAACCGAGAACCTCCGCAAGATGCGCGAGGACGGCGTTGCGATCCTCAAGGTCGGACCAGCCTTCACCTTCTCGCTGCGCGAGGCGCTCTTCGCTCTCGAGACGATCGAGAAGGAGGTCTATCGCGAGACCCCCGAGGTTCTCTCCAACTACCGCGAGACCCTCGAGACCGTCATGCTCGAGAATCCCAAGTATTGGAAGTCGTACTATCCGGGCACCGAGAACGAGCAGCGCATCGCAAGGGCCTACAGCTTCTACGACCGCTGTCGCTACTACATGGCGGATCCTCGCATCGTCGAGGCCCGCAACAAGCTGATCTCCAACCTCTCGGGCAACGTCATCCCGCTTTGCCTGCTCAGCCAGTACCTGCCCACGCAGTACTTCCGCGTCCGCATGGGCGAGGTTCCCAACGAGGCGCTCGACATCGTGCTCGATCGCATCGGCGATCGCGTCGACTGCTACCTCGAGGCCACCAACTACTGCGGTGCGGGCTACGTCACGGCAAGGTAATCGATATCAGGCACTTGCGTAGGAGAGTGATATGGGAAGCGTCGAATTGCTGAGGACACCCGAGGAGATCGACTTCACCTCCAAGGTGTTGGGCGAGTCCTTCTGGGAGACCAAATCGTTCGATAATCTCAACGAGGCGATCAGGATCGACGCGGCCAGGGAGGCCAACACCAGGCTCTTGGCCAAATTCGATGCCTTCTGCAACGAGCGCGGGCTGAAGTACTTCCTCTACGAGAGTTCGCTGCAGGGCGCGCTGGCATACCACGACTTCATCCCCGGCGCATGCGACCTCAACGTCGGCATGTTGCGCGCAGACTACGACGCGCTGATCGCCGCGTGCGACAAGGCCACCGACGAGCAGCGCAAGAAGTGGGGCTTCCATCTCGACTACCTCATCCCGGACACCAAGCTCAAACGCATCTATCTGCAGGTCACCGCGAACAAATCGAAGCCGGTCTACCGCAATGGCGATATCGTCTACGACGACGAGAGCATGCCGATGATGGCGCAGGGCGCCTTCGATCTGGCGGTATTCGATGCCGTTCCCGACGACTTCTTCACGCGCAAGAAGTTCTTCAGGCAGGTCAAGAGGCGCAACGACTTCTACAAGAGATCGCTGCTCTCGCGAGGAGTCGAGCCCACCCCGTACCTCAACACCAACCAGATCTTCGGCATCCGCCATCGCATCGTTCCCGCCAAGATCTCGGCGTGGATAATGCACCGCATCCCCAAGAAGTACAAGGGACGCAAGTCGGAGTACGTCGTCAGGCTCGCAGGCTGGCGCTCGCCGATGCTGCCCACCGTAGATCTCGGAGACTTTCCCTACATGAAGTTCCGCGACATCGAGGTCCGCACCCCCGCCAACCCCGGTCTGTGGGCCAGCGAGCCCGTCATGGAGACCACAGAGGAGCTCAAGCGCCTGCAAGGCGATGCGAAGGAGATCGTCCAGGAGATCGACCGCGTCTGCGGCGAGCTCGGAATCTCGTACTTCGCGTGCGGCGGCACGATGCTCGGCGACGTGCGCCACGGCGGGTTCATCCCGTGGGACGACGACATCGACGTAGGCATGCTGCGCGCCGACTACGAGGTATTCAAGGAGCGCGCCAACGAGTTCCTCGACAAGGAGCGCTTCTTCCTGCAGACGCGCGAGACCGACCCGAACATCCCATATCTCTTCACGAAGGTGAGGATGAACGGCACCGAGTACCTCACGAGCTACAACATCAAGCGCGACTTCCACAAGGGCATCTGCGTCGACGTCTTCCCGTTCGACTACGTGCCGAACCCTGGCAAGGACCTCTTCTCCTTCAAGGAGGAGGTCATCGCCGCGTCCAAGGCGCACAACAGGGTGGTCAACAGGCAATATCCCGAGTACTACGAGAAGAGCGCGCCCGATCGCCGCAACCTGGATTGGCTGATCGGCCAGGCAGTTGGCCGCTTGCTCGCACGCAGGTACTGGGGTGTCTCCCTCAACGACACGCAGCGCCGTTTCGACGAGACCGTGCAGAGGAACAACGCCACGGCCAAGGAGCGCAAACTCAAGTACGTCGCCTGCTTCGTACCCTCCTACACGATGGCCAAGGTCGACGATCTGCTGCCATACCAGCGCATCCAGTTCGATGGAATCGACATCAACATCCCGGCGCACCCCGAGAAGTTCCTGCGCATGCAGTACGGCGACTACATGGTCGAGCCGTATCCGCATCAGCGCGCCGGCCACGACCTGCTGCTCTGGTCCGATGCCGAGGGCATCGGCGGCGGAAGGCAGATGACCGACAAATAGCAAGCGAGCGCGACTCGCGCGCTCGGCTGTACAGCAGCTTTCCAGCAGGATTCCCGCGCTAATTCCTCAGCAGCGGGTGGTCGATGCCCGCCGCGCGCATCTTCTGGGCGAGGTCGCCCTTGAACTCGGGCACAACCAGCGACTCGTACTTCTCGTATTTCTTCTTGCCGAGCGCATCGATCAAAAGCGGCTTGGCCACCTTGGCGACGGTGTCGTCCACGTAGAACCCGATGTTGTCCTTCAGCGCCAGCTTCAGTTGCTCGACGTAGGGTTTGAGCTCACCCTCGAGGAACTCCCTGTCGCCGCGCTCAGCCGCTGCGAGCAGATCGCTCTCGATGGGGTAGAGCTTCTGCCAAAGCTCGAGACGCCTCGCTTCGAACATCCTAGCGCGCCAATAGCGGCTGGACCTGCCCTCAAGCATCGTGATGCGCGCCTTGCTGAGCAGGCTCTGACGATTGGCCTGCGCGGTCTTGCGAGCTAGAATCGACTGCACGTCGTTCGAAGCCAGATAGGTGCTGTATGGCACCTTGGCGTCGATGACCGCCTCGATGCTGTTGCGCGTGAAGCGGCCGGGATAGCCTCCGAGCCTCTTCCAGAAGCGCTTGAAGAACGCGGTGAAGAACTTGTCGACGCTGGGCAGCGTGTTGATTTCGATGTCGGCGTATTTCGCCCGCTTGGGAGGGAAGAGCGTCTTGACGGGCAGCTTGCGCGTGAGGAACTCGTACTTGTATTTGACCCTGCCGCCCGAGATGTCGAGCAGGACCATCGTAACGGCGAGCCCCGGCTTGCCGACCATCTGCTTGGAGGGAAGGTCGATGCACAGGGTGTTGGAGGCTACGTAGCGCGCTACCTTCCTGCCGTGCAAGGTGAGCTCCTCGATCTCGCGGTTCTCGTGGGACAGGAGCTCGTCGCGAATCTTCGCGAGGCCATCGCGCGTGATGGCGATGGTGGCATCGGCGGTGGCGAGGCCGAACGTCTTGGTGCTGCTCTGCTCCCACGCTGTGATCTCGGTGGCGCAATAGGGCACATCGAGGCGGATGCAGACCTCGTCGATCTCGGAGAGGAGGTCTCGAAGCACAACCTGGTAATCCTTAATCGCCATCGCGATCACCCAGCCTATCCTCGATATGGAGGAGGACCATCTGGTTGTCGGTTCTCTCCAGCGCCGCTATGCGCACCTTGTGCGCCTCTTCGGTCTTTCCGAGCTTGTCGAGCAGGTCGGCGTAGTAGGCGAGGTATTCGCCGTTGTCCTCGCAATGGGCGAGATCCTCGGCGAAGCTCTCGAGCTGTGGCGCGCCCTCTTCGTTGGCGGCTAGCCAGATGCGGCCGATGCGAGCCTCGTAGGCGCAGGGGCAGAGCTCGACCAGCCTGTCGAAGTGCCGTCTAGCCGCCGCGGCATCGCCCTTGTCCATCTCGAGATGCATGTCGCTGATCTCCCGGCATGTCTCGCGAGCCTTGGCGTACAGCGGGTTGTCGTCCAATTCCCTCGCGCGCTTCGAGAAGCTGTCGGTTATCGCGACGATCTTCCCCGCGGTCCAGTAATCCTTGCGCGAGAGCAGGAGCGCGAACAGCGAGGCGATGAGCTCGTCATCGGCGATGGGGATGGCGACGCGCCAGTAAGCCGTGTCGGAGTCGCACTGCTTGGTGTAGAAGTAGCGGAACGCATTGGCCACCTCGCCTGCAAGCTCGAAGTCCCTGCCCTCGGCTAGCTGCGTCGCCAGAGAGCTGGCATCCCAGCCCGCCTCGGCTATGAGCGCGCGCGACCTCATCAGGAAGGAGAGGCCCTTGAGCTCGAACGCATCCGGAATGCTCCTGTGCCTTCTTGGCGTGTCGGCGTTCTTCAGCCTCTTCAGGGCCTTGAGCTGCTTGATGACCTTCTTGTTGTCGTAGAGGCGCCTGGACTCGCCGAGGAAGAAGCTGCCGGGCACGTTGAGATTGGCAGCGAATGGGACGAACTTGGGATTCTTGCTCGGTTTGCAGCGCCAGTTGTCGCCGTAGTCGAGGCGCAGGATCTCGTGGTAGCCCTTGAAGACGGGGATCATCTTGCCACGCACCGGCACCCTGACAGTGCTCTCGACCCACTCGCGCTTTCGCAACGGCAGGCCATCGTAGGCACCGCCGGAGCTGATCAGGAACCATTCGCCATCGCGGTCCATCGAGCTCTCGTAGCGCTCGCGCGCCCACTTCAGCGCGCTCTTGCGCCCGAGGAATCTCTGGCGCCTCCTGATCTTCCTGTAGCGCTCCTCGTAGAGATCGCTGCGGTTGCCGCACCGCCTGTCGAGTTCGCATATCGCCTCGTCGTAGGCGAGGAAGTCGTTGATCGCGCCCAGCCTCTTCTCGGGGTCGTCGGGCATAGGAATGAGCTTGTAGACGTCGACGAAGACTCCGATGTCGTCATCGGTCCAGCCGAGCTTGGAGAGCGCGGCGGAAGTGCGAGTGTCGATGATCCTGCCGAAGCTCGCCTGATAGGTCTCGGAGGTCTCTGGCGAGATCAGCTTCAGCCCCTCGGGGAGCTTGCCGGCCTGCGCGAGCGCCACGAGCTTGTCATAGGCATCGAGATGCAGCGTGATGTCGATGTCGTTGTCCCAGGGGATGGCGCCGCGATGCCTGATAGCGCCGATCAGCGAGCCGTAGTCGATGGCGTATTCGATATCGTTTGCGGTGAGGAACTCATCGAGCCTGAAAAGCAGCCCGTATTGGGCTTCTTGCCAGTCGTCTTTGTCGAATGAATTCGGGCAGGGTCGCTGGTTATCGAGCATGTTATGCGCGCTCTCGGTAGGCTCGTTTCGTATGGGCTGCGTTCAGCAACCCTAAGGATTCCATTCAGTAACCTTAAAGTAAATGCGCCGCTTATGCAATGTTTGCCCGCCGTACGCCCTGCTCAGAAAGGCTTTTCGAACCCAGTTGGGGAAATTATGCGGAAATGCTTGCGCGCTCGATGGCAAAATCTACCTTACAGCTGTGGAAAGGGGCTCGCACCGCACTTTTGGCGGGCCGTTGGAAGGCAAGATCAAGGGAGCTATGAGCGAGCAGAAGGCGGCTAAGCCCTCGACCGGAAGAATCGCATATTTCGACAACGCGAAGGGCCTCCTGATCTTCTTGGTCGTGCTCGGCCATCTCATCAGCTACATGGCCGCGAACGACTCGCACCTGCTCTTCTCCGTCAACGCGTGGATCTACTCCTTCCACATGCCGATGTTCATCTTCATCTCCGGCATCTTCTCCTCGAAGGCCTACACGAAGGAGAAGGGATTCCGCGGAGAGAACGTCATCTTCTATATGGCGCTGTGCCTGATATTCCGCTTGCTGGCGCACTTCATCGACCTGGCGTTCGGGCTCGACGTGAGCTTCAACTTCTTCAAGCAGGGCTCGGCGCCATGGTACCTCTTCGTGATGGCGATCTACACGCTCTGCACCCCGCTGTTCGCTCGCGTGAAGCCCTCGGTCATGCTGTCGATTCTGCTCATCGCGTCGGTGGCTAGCGGATTCTGGATCACCTACGACACGCGCGCGCTCTTCGCGTGCGGCAAGCTCTTCAGCTACGCTCCGATCTTCGCCGCCGGCTACTACATCGGCATCGGCAAGGCCGGCGAATTCCACGACAAGGTCTTTGCGCTCAAGCACGCCAACGTGCTGCGGGTGCTCGCCGTGCTCGCCTTCTTCGGCGCCATCGTCGTCTTCTACCTGATGCCGGACAGCTACGCCTCGGCTATCCGCAGGATGTCGACCGGCTGGAACGAATTCGATGTGATGGGCAAGGCGCTGCATGGCTCGGCTGCAGCCTTCATCGTGGCGCGCCTGCTAGTCTACGTGCAGACCGCGGTATGGGCGCTGATCTTCCTCCTTGGAATACCGCAGCGCAGATCGTTCCTGACAACATGGGGAGAGCGCAGCCTGCAGGTCTACATACTGCACATGCTGGTCATCTACTCGCTCGATAGGATCGCCTTCAACGACATGATGCTGGCCTATACGCACTGGTGGCTGCTCTCGCCGTTTATCGTCGCCATCATCCTGACCGCGATCCTCGCCGCGCCCAAGTTCCTGCAGACATGGACCAACGCGCTCAAGAGCCTCTGCAAGAAGGCCGTGCGCAAGCAGTCATGAAGCTCAAGCTCAACATAGTCAGCACATATCGAGCGCAGATCTACGGCTTCGCCATCCTGTGGATCCTCGTCTTCCATGGCGGCGCGATCAACAGCTGCGACTTCTCCTTCGGGGTCAGCGGCCTCGGATGGCTCAACAGCGTCATCGGCGTGGGCAACGTCGGAGTCGACATCTTCCTCTTCCTCTCCGGAATCAGCCTCTACTTCTCGTTCACCAAGAATCCGGACTACCGCGCCTTCATCAAGAAGAGGCTCCAGCGCGTCGCCATCCCGGCGCTGGCGATCTATTCCATCTACTGGATCGTGCGCTATGCCTTCCTCCAGCCGAACGTCATCGGCCTGCTCAGCCGCTTCACCCTCATGCGCTTCTGGATGACCGGAGACCAGACGATGTGGTTCATCTCTGCCATCCTCGTCCTCTACTTCATCTACCCCTACATCTACGCCTTCATTTTCGGCGGGAAGCGCCACAACTTGCGCTTCGCAATCCTGCTCGCGCTCACGTATCTGGCGATCTACCTGTTCTCCCAGCAGGCGCCCGAGCTCTACGAACTCTGGGAGATCGCCCTCACGCGCATTCCGGTCTTCATCATCGGCTCGTGGTTCGGCAAGTTCGTCTACGACAAGCGCGAGGTCAACCCAGCATGGGCCATCCTGATCCTCATCGGCGTCGTCGCCTTCGCTTACGTCATGCACGCGGGCATGCTCGACGGTATGGCCAAGCGCCTCTTCTACGCTGTGGGCGGGATCTCCGGCTGTTACGCCTTGGCCCTGGTCTTCCTGTTCTTCGACAAGATTCCCGTCGTGGGCAAGGGGCTCAACCTGTTCTTCGGATTCTTCGGCGCGTTCACTCTCGAGCTCTACTGCACGCAGGGCATGCTCAACCAGATTCTCAGGATGCTCCCGATCTACGAGGTGGGCAATGTCGGGCAGTTCGCGATCATGGCCCTCTGCGCTATCATTCTCGCCTGGATCGCCATGAGGCTCTGCAACGCCCTGATAAGGCAACTTAAGAAGAGCGCGGCGCCCGAGCCAAAGCAGTAGCGCTATACTATATTTTTAGGTGAACGCGGGCATATGACTGCGGTTCCCGCCAACCAGATGCCATCGCAAGCGCTAGGAGACTGCATATGTGCGGAATCGTTGGATTCGTCGGCAGGGGAGATGCCAAGGATTTCCTGATCAAGGGCCTTCTCACCCTCGAGTATCGCGGGTACGACTCTGCAGGAGTGGCGGTTGTGAGGGAGAAGGGCGATCTCGAGGTGATCTGCCGCAAGGGCAAGGTCGCCGAGCTCTCCCGCGCGGTCAAGGAGCTCAACGTCACCGGGTCGTGCGGAATCGGCCACACCAGATGGGCGACGCACGGCGAGCCGAGCGAGGTAAACGCCCATCCGCATATCGACTGCACCGGCAACATCGCCGTCGTCCATAACGGAATCATCGAGAATTTCATGGAGCTCAAGGAGGAATTGCTCTCCAGAGGCCATGCATTCGCTTCCGAGACCGATACCGAGGTCATCGCGCATCTCATTGAGGAGAGCTACGAGGGCGACCTTGTGCAGGCTCTCCGCGCCGCCACCAGCCGCCTGATCGGCGCTTACGGTTTGGCGGTTGTGCACTCCGATTGCCCAGACGAGATCGCCGTGACCCGCAAGGAGTCTCCGATCGTCGTCGGCAACTCCGTCAAGGGCGCATTCGTGGGTTCCGATCCCATCGCGCTCATCGACTACACGCGCGATGTCGTCTACCTCGAAGACGACTGCATCGCGCTGCTACACGGTGACGGCAAAATCGATTACTACGGCCCCGATGCCGAGCCCTACTATCCCGAGCCCACCCATATCGATTGGGATGCCGAGACCGCCAGCCGCACCGGCTTCCCCGACTTCATGCTCAAGGAGATCTACGAGCAGCCGCGCGTCGTCTCCGACACGATTGCCGGGCGCTTCGCCGACGGCGCGATGAGCTTCCCCGAGCTCGAAGAGCTCGATAGCTGGCTCGACACCATCGATGGCATCACCATTGTCGGGTGCGGCACGAGCTACCACGCCGGCCTGATCGCGCGCGAGTTCCTGGAGCGTTGGGCGCGCATCCCGGTTTCGGTCGAGGTGGCCTCCGAATTCCGCTACCGCAGCCCGATCCTCGACGACAGGACGCTCGTCATCGCGATCACGCAGTCGGGCGAGACCGCCGACACCCTCGAGGCGATCAAGATCGCCCGTAGCCTTGGCGCCAAGGCGATAACGCTCACCAACGTGATCGGCTCGAGAGCCGCGCGTGAGAGCGATGCCTTCCTCAACATCCGCGCCAACATCGAGATATCCGTGGCGGCAACCAAGTCGTTCCTCGCGCAAGTTGCGCTCCTCGCGTGCCTTGCGATGCACCTCGGGGTCAAGTGCGGGAAGCTCGGCTCGGAGGACATCGCCCGCTTCGCCGCCGAAATCGCCGCAGTGCCCGCGCAGATCACGCAGATCCTCAACGAGCGTCCCGAGATCCTGCGCTGCGCCAAGGCCTGCTCGAAGGCCCATTCGGTGATGTTCATCGGCCGCGGATTCGGCTACGTTTCCTGCAAGGAGGGCGCGCTCAAGCTCAAGGAGATCAGCTACCTGCATGCGGAGGCATATCCCGCAGGCGAGATAAAGCATGGCCCGATCGCGCTGATCGACGAGTCGGTTCCCGTCGTAGTCATCGCCACCAAGAGCGACACCTACGAGAAGGTCGTCAGCAACATCATAGAGGTGCGCACGCGCGGGGCGAAGATCGTCGCCATCGCCACCGAGGGCGACGAGAGCATCAGGAAGCTCACCGATTACGTGATCTACGTGCCCGAGATTCCCGACTGCTTCTCGCCGCTGACCACCAGCGTCGCGCTGCAGCTCTTCGCGCGCGAGATCGCCCTCATCAAGGGCTGCGATGTCGATCAGCCACGCAATCTTGCGAAGTCAGTGACGGTGGAGTAGACATGCCAGAGGACATTCAGGCTCAGGGTATGGAGGCGGCAGACCTCGCGCAGGCGAGCGATTCCGCGGAGGTCAGGGAGGCCGTCGAGCAGGCTACTGCCGAGGTCGCCGATATGGCCGCGAAGCTCTCGACGGTCGGCCTCGGCGTGGACATCGTCGAGATAGCCCGCGTCAAGGAGATCATCTCGAAGACGCCCCACTTCAAGGAGCGCAACTTTACCGAGGAGGAGCGCGTCTACTGCGAGGGCAAGTCGAACCCCAACACGCACTTCGCGCTGCACTTCGCCGCCAAGGAGGCGGTGCTCAAAGCGCTCGGCACCGGATTTTCCGAGGGTATCGGCGTGACCGATGTCCAGGTGGGTCACGACAGGCGCGGCAAGCCCTTCGTCATCCTGCAGGGCAGGGCGGCCGAGATCGCCGCCGAGCAACGCATCGACGCGGTCTACCTCTCGCTTTCCTACACTCACACTACCGGTGTGGCCTCGGCCGTCGCGGCTCGCAAGGAGCACGTGCCGGTCGTAGAGGACACGCTCGACGCACGCAAGGAGCTCGCACAGCAATTCAAGGAGATGCGCAGCATTCTCGATGACATCGATGCCAAGCTTTCCGAGATCGAAAGCTCTGGCCCTTCTGACTACGGGGAGGAGTAACGATGGACAAAGACAGGAACCGCTTCTCGGTATTCTCGGGAGGGCTCTCCGATCCGCGCAAGCGCGAGAACCGCGACGCGCGCGATGTGACGCCGTTCGAGGACGAGGCCATCGACTTCACGCTCGAGGAGGAGGAGCCGCCCCAGCTCGTGAGCAGGGAGGGCAGCGCCCCCTTCGAGTTCAACGCGTTCGGTGCCGACCTCACCTTCAAGGAGGGCTCGCAGGAGCCCCTCGAGGAGGAAGAGGAGGAACCGAAGGAGTTCGACCGCAGCGCCATCGCCAGCCAGGATTATCGCTGGGCATGGGCGGAGATCGACCTCGGCAACATCGTCCACAACATGCAGACATTCCGCAAGCGCATATCTCCGCGCGTCAAGCTGATGGCGGTTGTCAAGGCCGATGGATACGGACATGGTGCGGTGCAGGTCGCCAGGGCCGCCGCCCAGGGCGGCGCGACGTGGTTCGGCGTGGCCACGGTCGACGAGGCGCTTGAGCTTCGCGACGCCGGCTTCAAGCAGCAGATCCTCATCCTCTCGCAGCCCCCGGTTCAAACGGTTCCGCTGCTCATCGACAACGACATCATCCCCGCGGTATACGAGACCGAATTCGCAATCGCCCTCGGCGAGTACGCCGCCTCCAAGGGCAAGGTCGCCAAGTACCATCTCGCGGTCAACACCGGCATGAACCGCATCGGGGTCTTGCATGAGAACGTCGTGGAGTTCATCGAGGCGCTCTCATTCCACAGCGCATTGCAGCTCGACGGCATATTCACCCATTTCGCTACCGCCGATGTGCTGGACGAGTACTACTTCAGGCTGCAGCTCAGGCGCTTCCGCGAGGTTCTTGCGGCGCTCGAGTCTGCGCGCATCAACCCCGGCATCGTCCACGCGGCGGCCACTGCGGCGGCGATCCGCTACAAGGAGAGCCACTTCGACATGGTGCGCATCGGCATCGGCCTCTACGGGCTGCACCCCAGCCCAGCCACCAGGACTGCCATCGAGCTCTGGCCGGCGATGTCGGTCAAAACGCGCATCACCTGCGTCAACGACGTTCCTGTCGGCGATGGCGTGAGCTACGGCGGCACCTTCCAATCGATGGGCAACACCCTTGTGGCGACGGTTCCGCTCGGCTACGCAGACGGCCTTTCGAGACAGCTCTCCAACGGCATGAACATCATCCACAAGGGCAGGTTCTGCAAACAGGTCGGCAACATCTGCATGGACCAGTTCATGTTCGCCGTGGACAAGAGCGAGATAATCCGCAAGCCCTACCTGCGCCCCGAGGTGGGCGATGAGGTCATCATCATCGGGCGCTCTGGCGACTACGTCCTGCATCTCGATGACATGGCCGACGCGCTGATGACGATCAACTACGAGCTTGCGTGCAGGTTCGGCATGCGCCTGCGCAAGATCTACATCGACTACTAGGCGGCTTGGATGCATCGTACGCTTGAAGAGATAGAGGCCGACGCGCTTCAATGCCGCAAGTGCGAATTGTGCGAGACGCGCACGACCGTCGTCTTCGGCGTCGGCAACCCCGATGCCGAGGTGATGTTCATCGGCGAGGCCCCTGGCA
Organism: bacterium; assembly: GCA_024698685.1. Lineage (GTDB taxonomy): Bacteria > Actinomycetota > Coriobacteriia > Coriobacteriales > CADBOM01 > RGIG5709. The sequence goes on along the minus strand of JAILQZ010000017.1, from coordinate 3,646 downwards.
AGCAGGAGGACCTCGGCGCCGAGCCCTTCATCGGTGCGGCAGGCAAGCTGCTCAACAGGATGCTCGAGCGCGCGGGGATCAACCGCCCCGACATCTACATCGCCAACGTGCTCAAGTGCAGGCCGCCGGGCAATCGCGATCCGCGCCCCGACGAGATCCAGCTCTGCTCTCCCTATCTTCGCGAGCAGGTGCGCGCGATCGACCCCGATGTCATCGTCACGCTCGGCAACTTCGCGACCAAGTTCATCCTCAAGACCGACAAGGGCATCACCTCTCTGCGCGGCCAGGCCTACACAGCCGGCAAGTTCTACGTGCTGCCGACGTTTCATCCGGCGGCGGCCATCTACGACCAGAGCAAGCTCGCGCTGCTAGAGAGCGACTTCGACCTGCTAGGCGAGCTGCTGCGCGTTGCGCGCGAGAGGAAGGCCGCGAGATGATGCTTCGCTCCGATGCGATCGAGCGGACTATCGAATTCGGCCGCGCGCTCGCGAAACTGCTGGAAAACGACGATGTCGTGGTGCTCTGCGGCGACCTTGGCGCGGGCAAGACGCATCTGACCAAGGGGATTGCCGAGGGGCTCGGCATCTTCAGCGACATCACGAGTCCTACGTTCAACATCATGCGCCAGTACGACTGCGATGGCGGCAAGGTGCTTTGCCACTGGGATCTCTACCGTCTCGACGAGATCGAGCAGCTCGATGATGTCGACTTCTACGGCATGCTCGAGAGCGGCTGCATCACCGTGATCGAATGGGGCGACCGCTTTCCCGAGGCGCTTCCCGACGACTACCTCAAGATCTCGATCTCGCTGGATAGCGCAACCGAGCGCACCCTCGAGCTCGAGGGCATCGGGCCGCGCGGTTTGGCGCTCGCGCAGGGCCTTGCCTCGATGATCGCGGGCGCCGAATAGGGAGCGAGCATGATCCAGCGCGCAAACTGCAGCGAAATCCTCATCGCCTTCGACACCTCCACCGAGGCCATAGCGCTCGGCGCTGCGTTCGACGTGGACCGCGCATCCCTCGGCGCATGCGCGGCGGATTTCCCAGCGCTGGACGAGGCGATCATCCACACCGATTCGATAGCCGCGAAGCGCTGCGCCAATACGCGTCTGCTGCCCAGCGTCGATGAGATGGCGAGCGCCAAGGGCATCGCGCGCGAGGACGTGGTGGCGATAGTCTGCGGCAGGGGCCCGGGCTCCTTCACCGGGGTCCGCATCGGCGTAGCCACGGCCAAGGGCGCGGCCACAGGTCTCGGTTGCGCGCTCTACGGCGTGCCAACCCTCGATGCGATTGCGTGGGAGGCTTGGCTCGCGGGGTACCGCGGCGCGTTGGGCGTTGTGGGGGATGCGCTGCGCAAGGAGGTCTATCCGGTTCGCTATGACCTGCGCGAGGAAGTCGCGGTGCGCCTCAATCCCGACATGGTCGACAAGCCGGCTGCTGCAAGTGCCAGGTGGGCCGCCGAATTCGCGGCGCGAGGCGACGCGATTATGCTGGCTGGCGATGGCCTCGCGAAGTTCCTCGACACGTTCGAGGGCGCGTTTGCCGAGGCGGGCGCTAAGTGCGAGGTGCTCCCCGAGGAGCGCTGGGCGGTGACGGGTCGAGGCCTTCTCATGGCCTACTACGAGATGAAGCGCCGTGGAGCGCTCGGCGGCGGGCATCCGCAGGAGCTGCAGCCGGTGTACACGCGCCTCTCCGACGCGGAGGAGAACGAGAAGATCCGCCTCGAAACGACTGGCGCCCCGATGCCCGGCGTGCTCGTCGGCAACCCCGAGTTCGACGTGAGGGCCTCGGGCGACGGGAAGCTCCACCCGAGCGAGGCTGCGAACCTGCCCACCAACGCCGACGCATTCGCTGCCTCCAGCTCGGCCGATATCCCCAGTTCGGGCGTCGGCGAGCAGGCCCAGCTGCACTACAGGCGCGGCGGGATTGCGCGCGATGCGGCCCCCGAGGCCACCGAGCTCGGCTTGCGCAAGCCGCTGATACTCGCGATAGAGACCTCGTGCGACGAGACCGCCGCGGCTATCATCGATTCCGAGCGCACGATGATCGCCGATCTCGTGGCAACCCAGGTCGATTTCCATGCGCGCTTCGGCGGTGTGGTTCCCGAGATCGCCTCGCGCAAGCACACCGAGGCCATCGTCGGCGTCGTCGACGAGACGATGGATCGCGCAGGCGAGGCGTTGGGCCTGAACCGCTCGCTCGACTTCAGCGAACTCGATGCGATAGCAGTGACGCAGGGCCCCGGCCTCGTGGGCGCGCTCGTCGTCGGACTCGCGTTCGCCAAGGGCCTCAGCTGGGCAACGAAGCTGCCGCTAATCGGCGTGAACCACCTCGAGGGGCACATCTACGCCAACAGGATCGCCAACCCTGCGATCGAGCCTCCGATGGTCGTCTCGCTCGTCTCCGGCGGGCACACGATGCTCGTGCACGTCAAGGATTGGGGCGACTACGAGATCCTCGGACAGACGCTCGACGATGCGGTGGGGGAGGCGTTCGACAAGGTCGCCAAGGCGCTCGGGCTCGGCTATCCGGGCGGTCCGGTGATTTCGAGACTCGCCGCGAAGGGCAATCCCGATGCCATCGACTTCCCGCGCGCGATGCTGCACAGCCATGACTTCCGCTTCTCGCTCTCGGGTCTGAAGACTGCGGTCATGACCTACATCAAGGACGAGCTCGCCGCTGGGCGCGAGCTCAACATGCCGAACATCGCCGCGTCGTTCCAGCGCGCCGTCGTCGACGTGCAGGTTGCCAAGGCGCTTGCAGCGGTAGAGGAGACCGATGTCGACGAATTCTGCCTGGGAGGCGGCGTTGCGGCCAACCCCGAGCTGCGCAAGTCGTTGGCCGAGGCCATCGGAGCGCATGGCGTCCACGTCACGCTCCCTGAGCTCTCCGCATGCACCGACAACGCGGGAATGATCGCCGCGGTGGCGATCGATCTCTGGCGCAAGGGCGAATTCCTCGACCTCACCGCCGATTCGCTTCCGAATATGGAGCTATAGGGCACCGCCGCGCGCCAAACTCGTTGACGGCACGCGCCTAAAAAGGCACAATCATCAATGCTGCAAGTGCAGCGCCAGTGGGGATGTAGCTCAGCTGGGAGAGCATCGCGTTCGCAACGCGGGGGTCGTGGGTTCGAATCCCATCATCTCCACCACTGACAATCCGAGACCCCCGAAGCCGGGGGTCTTTTCATATTCGAGCATCATATGGGATGATTGCATGGCACGAATATCAGCGGAAAGGCGAACGCGGTGGTAACCGATGGAGCAAAGCCCAAGAGAAAGCGGTCGAAGCGCGTTCTGATTGCGATCGGGGCGCTCATCGTCGTGCTTGCCGTGGGCTTCACCGTATACGTCAGCGATTACTACCACGCTGACGAAGACGCGCTGGCCGCCATAGCCGATGAAGACGGTGCAGCCGACGGGGTGACCGTGCAGACGCTCCCAGATGGCGAGATCGCCTTCGTGCCAGAGCATGCCGATGCCGGACTCATCTTCTATCCTGGTGGGAAGGTGCAGCCCGAGGCGTATGCGCCGCTGCTCACCATGTGCGCTCGCGAGGGCATCCTCTGCGTGCTCGTCAAGCCGCCATTCAATCTGGCCATTTTCGACACCGATGCCGCCGATGGCATCGCGGCGCAGTTCCCC
>JAILQZ010000088.1 GCA_024698685.1 bacterium | reverse complement strand
AGTTCGACGTGTTTCCCGATGGCAGCATCGGCAGCACCTTCGCCATCGACGTGCAGTTCAAGGTTGCGTTGCCTGCGGCGGTTCGGAAGACCTTCTCGGAAGGTGCCGGTGCGCGCTTCATGGGCCTGCTAGAGAACATGGGCGCGGCCGACGGCCGTTGGAGGCACAGCATCGCTGCATCGCTCGCGCGCTCGATTCCCGTGGAACTAGACGATGGATCGCAGGGCCGCTACGCGTACATCATCGCGCCGCATTGGGTGAAGGCGCGTTGGACATCGGGCGTCATCCAACCCTCCAAGATGTACCTGATCGCGCACGGCGGCTTGCTCTAGATCGGCGCCAGAAGACGTCCATCCATAGCTAGGAGAGCGAGTGCCGCCTAAACTTGCCATGCCCTACTTCGTGGGCTGCTCCGGCGGCGGTGGCAGCATGGCGAGGCTCTCCCTGGTGTGGAAGTAGTTGTAGTAATCGCCCTTGATCTGCAGCCATGCATCATCGCAGACGGCCAGCGCATCCTCGCTCACCGTGATGGCCTCGCAGCTGTCGAGGTTGGCCTCCAGCTGCGACATCTTGCTCACTCCGCAGATCGCGCTCGTGATGTAATCCTTGCTCATGATCCACTGGTATGCGAGTTCAGCCGGCGAGATGCCGAGCTCCTTCGCCGCGCCCAGCATGCTCTGGATAGCCTCGAAGTTGCCCTGCTTGCAATAGCGGCGCGCGTAGCCGGGGTCGGTTGCGAAGCGCGAGCCCTCCGCATACTTCTCGGGGGAGTGCTTGCCGGTGAGAAGCCCTCCGGCAAGCGGGTTGTACACCACAAGGCCAATGCCGAACTTCTCGATGCACGGCAGCAGCTCGTCGTCGAGTCCGCGCGTGATCATGTTGTAGACGTTTTGCGTGACGACTGGCGCCGGAGCACCCGCCTCCTTTGCGATGTGCACCATCTCGGCGCACTGCCAAGCGGGGAAGTTGCTGATGCCGTAGTAGCGGATCTTGCCGCTTTGCACTAGCGTGGCCATCGCGTCTACCATCTCCTCCAACGATGTGTCGTAATCTGGAAAGTGCATGTAGAGGATGTCGAGGTGGTCGGTTCCCAAGCGCTGCAGCGACTGATCCACATGGCGCAGGATCGTGGACTTCCTGAGACCGCGATCGTCAGGATCGGACGAGACCGCACCGCCGCACTTCGAGGCTAAGACGACCTCGTCCCAACGGCCGGCCAGCGCCTTGCCCACGATGATCTCGCTTTGGCCGCGCGTGTATATGTTGGCTGTGTCGATGAAGTTGACGCCGCGCTCGAGCGAACGCTCGATGATCTTGATGGAAGCGGCCTCGTCGACTTGCCCTCCGAACGTCATCGTGCCAAGGCAAACGCGCGAGACCTGCAGGCCGCTCGTTCCCAAAGTCCTGTATTTCATGTTCAACCTCCTGAGGCGGATGGACGTGGCCAATCGTTGCGGTCGGCATGCGTGGCCAGTTGGCCCGCTGGATTGATTTTAACCCATGTGGGGGAGGTTGGACGGGATGCGTGGGTTTCCTTCTACTCGGGCCAGCCTGGGCGCTCGATGCGCTCCGATGCAGAACGTGGCGATGGGCTTGCCCGCTTCGTGCATCGTGCATGCCAGCTGTCGCACGCGCTCGTCGTAGGCTGCATCGAATAGAAGAGCAAACGCCCCGTCTACCTGCGGATTCACAGCGCAGACATCAATTTCCACGGTTGCGAATGCCAGACGGTAACGCGTCTATCCGCACATGTCCAGAATGCATGCAGCCTCGGAATGGGCAAGCCCTTGGCCAAGAACGCCAGCACTCGCTTCCTGGGCAATTCGCGTGCGCAGTTTCCCTCGAAGCAATATTGCCATTTCTGATGTTTTGCCAAGGGTTCAGTTTGCCTGTAATGCGATGGGGTGGTTGGCGCGACGAGGCGAGCGTTTCACGAGTTCGGGCACCTTCCGCTGGCCTTTGTAGCACATATTTATAGCGCTTCGTTCAGTTAGAATAGCAGCCAATACCATATGGCGATTTACGCAGGGCGATAATGCGCAACGACTACACCGACGAACGATGCTTCAGCAGCTTCCTCTCTGGGGATGAATCGGGCCTGCGCGTGCTCATGGATCGCTATGGCGACAGCCTCACCCTCTACATCAACGGCTACCTCGACGATCTCCACGACTCCGAGGATCTCATGATCGAGGCGTTCTCCCGCATGATCGCGAAGCGCCCGCGCCTCGTCGAGGGGGGCTTCCGTCCGTATCTGTACAAGACTGCGCGCAATCTTGCGCTGCGCCATCTCGAGCGCCGCTGCCGCGTGTTCAGCCTCGAGCATCTCGAGCTTGAGCCAGCGGATGAGCGC
>JAILQZ010000071.1 GCA_024698685.1 bacterium | reverse complement strand
GAAGCGACCGATTTGGCAAACGATGAGCTCCGCGGAGGAATCGAAGAACTGCCCGAAGAGGAGCTGCTCTACGATCTCGCCGACCTATTCAAGGTCTTCGGAGACACTACGCGCATCAAGATCCTCTATGCGCTGATGGGGCGCGAACTCTGCGTCGCTGATATCGCAGAGATGATCGGGGCAACGCAGAGCGCTGTCTCGCACCAGTTGCGAACGCTCAAGCAGGCCAGGCTGGTCAAGTTCCAGCGCGATGGCAAGAACATCATCTATTCGCTTTCAGACGATCATGTCTTCACGATGCTCGCACAGGGAATGACCCATATCTGCGAGTAATGAGCTATTCGAGTCTTCACTGAGTTAGGAGAGGCAATGCGCAAGTCATTCAAAATGCAGGATCTCGATTGCGCGAACTGCGCTGCGAAGATGGAGAGGGAGATTTCGGGAATCGAAGGAGTGAACAGCGTATCGATCAGCTTCATGGCCCAGAAGCTGATCATCGATGCCGACGCGCAGCGCTTCGATGAGATCATGGATCTCGCGCAGAAGGCGTGTTCCAAGTACGAGCCCGATTGCCTGATCCTGCGTTAGCCCATGAGCAAGAAGCTCAAGCGCACGCGCAACAGGATCGTAGTTGCGCTTGCTCTGTTCGCCGTTGCCTATCTCGTTTCCCATCTTTGCCCGCTTGAGGAGTGGCTTGGCGGGAGAGCAGCCGCTATCTGGTGCGAATTCGGCCTGTTCCTCATCCCTTATCTCATCGCAGGCTATGACGTGCTGGCGAAGGCTGTGAGGAACATCGGACGTGGCCAGATATTCGATGAGAACCTTTTGATGGCCATTGCGACGCTCGGAGCCTTCGCGCTCGTTCTCTTCCCAGATGCCGGCCCTCATATGGCCGAGGGGGCTGCGGTCATGCTCTTCTATCAGGTTGGCGAGCTTTTCCAAAGCTATGCGGTCGGCAAGAGCCGCAAGTCGATCGCAGACATGATGGATATCGCACCTGACTTCGCCAACGTCGAGCGCGATGGGGTGCTCGTGCAAATCGACCCATACGAGATCGCCATAGGTGACGAGATAGTGGTCATTGCAGGCGAAAGGGTGCCGCTGGATGGAATCGTGATTTCGGGTGAGAGCCAACTAGACACATCTGCGCTCACAGGAGAGCCGATCCCGCGCGATGTCGTGGAAGGCGATGATGTCATTTCAGGCTGCGTCAACATGACTGGAAAGCTCGTGGTTCGAGTCACTAAGCCTTTCGAGCAATCGACTGTTTCGCGCATCCTCGAGCTTGTCGAGAACGCTGCCGATAAGAAGGCCGTAACCGAAAACTTCATCACGCGTTTCGCTCGCTACTATACCCCGGTTGTAGTTGGGGTTGCCGTTCTGCTCGCGGTGATTGCGCCGCTGTTCTTCGGACAATCGTGGTCTGATTGGATCCAGCGTGGGCTGATCTTCCTCGTCGTCTCGTGCCCGTGCGCTCTCGTTATTTCGATTCCCTTGAGCTTCTTCGGCGGCATCGGGGGGATGTCCAAGCTGGGTATTCTCGTCAAGGGAAGCAACTACCTCGAGGCGCTGGCGGATGTGAACACTGTCGTTTTCGACAAGACAGGCACGCTGACCGACGGTTCGTTCAACGTCATCGACGTACATCCTGCAGAGGGATTCGACGAGCAGAGGGTCCTTTCGCTGGCTGCCCATGCGGAGTCCTACTCCAACCATCCTATCGCGATCTCGGTCGAGCGCGCCTATGGCAAGTCAATAGATTCGGAGCAGATCGAGGATGTTCGCGAGGAAAGCGGTCAGGGCATTCGCGCGATGATCGATGGCCGTGCCGTCCTCGTCGGAAACTCGCGCCTGATGGAAGACCATGGCATAGCCTTCAAGGAGTGCAAGCTGATCGGGACGATCCTGCATGTATCATACGATGGCGCCTACGCTGGGCATATCGTGATAGCCGATGTTCTCAAACCCGATTCGATCGATGCAATCGCCAGCCTCAAGGGAGTTGGAGTGAAGAAGGCGATCATGCTCACCGGAGACCGCGATGACGTCGCCGCAATCGTGGCGAAGCAACTGGGAGTCGACTCCTATCGCGCGCAGCTCATGCCCCAGGATAAGGTTGCCGAAGTCGAGGAGCTGCTTGAGGAAGAGCGAGCTCGGAGCAAGAAGGGCAAGCTCGCCTTCGTAGGGGATGGCATAAACGATGCTCCGGTCCTCATGCGCGCCGACGTGGGGATTGCGATGGGTGCGATGGGCTCCGATGCCGCCATCGAGGCGGCAGATGTCGTACTCATGGACGATAAGCCCTCCAACATTGCAAAGGCCATCCGGGTCGCTCGCTCGATCATGCGCATCGTCTGGCAGAACATCATCTTCGCCATAGGCATCAAACTGCTAGTTCTGGGACTCGCAGCAGTAGGCCTCGCCAACATGTGGCTCGCGGTATTCGCAGATGTCGGCGTCGCCATCCTTGCAATTCTCAACGCGATGCGCTGCATGAGGCTCAAAGGCTAGCTTCTGCTTCCTATAAGCCCTTATTCGAATTAATGGCTGCATAAGAGGGGCGTGCACCGATTCTCTTACTTTCATACGCACAAGTGGATATAATCGTATTGTTGAAGCCTGGCGAAAATTATATTGATTGAAAGAGGGAAAGACATGAAACTTGCAGTACCGACAATGGGAGAGCCCGGACTCGATTCGCAGAGGAGCGGGCATTTCGGTCATTGCGATTGCTTCACCATCGTCGAGATCGAGGATGGCGAGGTCAAGGGAGTTGGCGCGCTCGACAATCCGCCTCATGAGGAGGGCGGCTGCCTTCGCCCAGTCATGCTGCTGAAGAACGCTGGAATCGATGCCATCGTGGCAGCTGGCATGGGCATGCGTCCGCTGATGGGCTTCGAGGAGGCTGGCATCACCGTCTATTACGAGGATATGACCCCTGGAGTCGGAGATGTTGCAGAGCTTGTAGCGGCTGGCAACGTTCTGACCATGGGCACCGAGCACGCTTGCAATCATCACCACTAAGCCATCGTGCCCACTTGGGCAATCAACGCTCTGACGAGGAGTGGCTTCGATGAAGCACAAGAAGGCGCTGATTGGATTGATCATAGGCCTGGCTGTCGTGGCCATAGGCCTAGGAGTCTTCATCGGATTGGAGATTCGCTCCCATGGAGACTTCGGAAGCGCTCCCGAAGGCGAGATCGACGACGAGAAGGTCGTGGCTGTCGAGGATTCAGGCGAGGTCACGATCATCGCCGTCGGCGATGTGCTCATGCACACGCCGCTGCTCAACTACGCAAAGCAGGGCAATGGCAAGTACGACTTCAATCTGATCTTCTCCGAGACTAAAGACGAGAGCACTGCCGCCGATCTCGCTGTTTGCAATCAGGAGACGATCATCGCGCACGACATCGCGCCAGATGGCGGCATCAAGTTCATCTTCAACACTCCCGACGCCATCGGTGAAGCGGAGATAGCCGCCGGCTACGACCTCATCCTCCAGGCGACCAACCACTCCTACGACTATGGCGTAGAGGGCATACTGGGCACAATTGCATTCTGGGATTCGCACAAGGCAGACGCCACGATGATCGGCCTCTACGATTCGCAGAAGAGGCGCGATACCATCGAGGTTCTCGAGATCAACGGCATCAAGATCGCCGTGCTCAACTACACCTATGGCCTCAACGGCTTCTCGCTGCCCAGCGACAAGCAATACCTTCTCACGATCTTGAACAACGGCAACATGAGCAAGATCGTCGACGACATCAAACGCGCCGAGGATCTCGCCGACTTCACTATCGTATTCCCGCATTGGGGCATAGAGGACCAGGTTGGCAAGCCCGTCCAGGCGCAGGTCAACTGGGCACAGACTTTCACTCAGGCTGGCGCCGACCTCATCATTGGCACGCATCCTCACGTGTGCGAGAACATCGAGTGGATCGAGTCCGAGAACGGGAACAGGGCACTTTGCTACTATTCGCTGGGAAACTTCGCCAGCAACCAGGAGGAACTGCCCGAAGTGCTCGGAGGGATGGCGAAGGTCAAGATAGTCAAGGACTTCACAGGCGTTCACATCGATGAGAAGAGCACAGGCGTGATCCCTCTGGTGACGCACAACGTCCATACTGCGAGCTTCACCAATAAGGTCATCGTTTACAAGCTCTCCGATTACACTGAGGCCCTGGCGAAGGAGCACACTATCCGAAAGCGCTTCGACTCGTCGTTTTCCAAGGCCAAGCTCGATGAGCTGGCCAACAAGGTCTTCGGGAAATGGATACTGGAATAGGCTCTGAGCCGCTGTAGCCGCTATTCTCCGGCAACCTTAACGACGGAGAACACCTCGGCATCGGTTGCCTGCGCTATAAACTCGCGCGGGTGCAGGAATTCCAGTTCCATCAGGAATGCCAAGCCCTCGAGCTTAGCCCCCATCCTCTCCACCATATGGATCTGCGCAACGCAGGTGCCGCCTGTGGCCACGAGGTCATCCACCAGCAGGACGACGTCGTTCTCATCGAGAGCGTCCTCGTGAATCTCGAGCGCATCGCTACCGTATTCAAGCGAATATGACTCGCTGATAGTCGCACGAGGAAGCTTTCCTAGCTTTCTCGCGGGCACGAAGCCGGCTCCGAGCTTGTAGGCAACAGGCGCTCCGACCATGAAGCCACGCGCTTCTGCGCCGACCACCTTGGTGATTCCACGTCCCTCGAACTCGGCAGCGATCTCGTCGACCATGCTATGGAATCCCTCACCATCCTTGAGGAGCGTCGTAATGTCCTTGAAGACAACGCCCTCTGAAGGGTAGTCGGGGATGTCGGTGATCAAAGATTCGTAATCGAAGCCAGCCATGCCACTCCTTCAACGCAGTTATAAGCACAGATAGATTCTAACCCTTTGGAAACTCAGTGCAAATGAAAGGTGCGCCGCAATCTGACGCAGCGCACCTTTCAGTTCCCGGGTATTCAGGAAGCGACTAGAGCATGTGGGCCCTGAGGTAGTCGCCATCGAAGGGAGAGAGGTAGGCCGGAGCGATATCGAACACCGACTTGGCTCCGATGCTTCCCTCGGCGTTGAGCCTGGCGATAGCTCTCGCGTAGGCAACGAGAACGCTGGCGGTGAATTCCGGATTCGAGTCGAGCTTGAGCGAGTACTCGATGATGCAGGTCTTGTCGCCCGCGGTCTTGCCGCTTCTGAGGACGAATCCGCCATGGGGCATAGCGCTATGCTCGGCATCGAGTTCCTCTTGGCTGATGAAATGGACTGTGGTGTCGTATGCGTCGAAGTAGTTGGGCATCGTGACTATCTCCTCGGCCACCTTGGCAGCATCGGCGCCCTCCTCGAGGACTACGAAGCACTCGCGGGTGTGCTTCTCGCGAGTGGTGAGCTCCGGATTCTCGCCGCTGCGCACGGCTTCAAGCGCGCTATCGATCGGAATCGTGTACTGCTTTGCATCCGCAACTCCCTCGATGCGCCTGATTGCATCGGAGTGGCCCTGGCTGATGCCCTTGCCCCAGAAGGTGTAGTCGCTGCCCTCGGGCAGGAAGCAGTTTCCGAAGAGCCTGTTCAGCGAGAAGAGACCCGGATCCCAACCTGCAGATATCAGGGCGGTGGTGCCCGCAGCCTTTGCCGCGGCATCGACTGCCGCGAAGTGATCGGGAATCTTCGCATGGGTATCGAAGCTGTCGATAACGTTATAGAGCGCAGCGTACTTCGGAGTCATCTCGGGCAGGTCGGTCGCCGAGCCTCCGCATAGTATCAGAACGTCGATTGCAGGAGCGCTGCCATCCTCGAGCGCAGCAGCGTTCATGACCGGTACGCCCTCGGTGCATATCGTCACCGTAGATGGATCGCGGCGCGTGAAGACCCCGACGAGTTCCATATCGTCGTTTTGCCTTATTGCAAGCTCGACACCCTTTCCCAGGTTGCCATATCCCATGATTCCTATGCGCGTGCTCATTTGCCCATCCTTTCGATACTATCGACATCGCTTGCAAATCAAGCCCTTTAGATGCCTCGGGCAGTTACGATAATAGGCATTGGTGTTCCAAGAAATGTTAAGAACAGTTAAAATCTCATAAGAATATTCTATTTTTCGGCAATTACTTTCAATTTGATGCAAACCCGATTGTAGGGAAGTGGAGCCTATTCTCCTAGATCAGGATGCTCGCTAGGGAGGTGGACAGTGGAATATACGATAAAGACCGCAGGCGATTCCGCTGTTTGCCTAGAGTTCGAGCAGGTCATTTCCGAGAAGACAAGCTCCTCAATCCGCCTTGCGGCAGAGAGCCTAGGCAAGTTGGCGATTCCCGGAATCGTCGATGTCGTGCCAACATTTTGCGCGCTTCTGATCAGCTATGATCCACTGGTGATCGACCATGACCAGATCTGCCAGCGCCTCAACGCATCGCTGTTGAACATCGATGAAGTAGACCTTAAGATCAAGCACATTGTCGAAATCCCCGTATGCTATGGGGGAGAGTACGGTCCTGACATCGATTTCGTCGCCAATCATGCTGGCCTTACCGTTGACGAGGTAATCGCGATCCATTGCGGGCGTGACTACCTGATCGACATGCTCGGCTTCCTGCCCGGCTTCGCATACCTAGGTGGACTCGATCCTCGAATCCATTCTCCGCGCCTCGAGGCACCTCGCACTCGCGTGGAGCCAGGTGCCGTCGGCATAGGAGGCGCCCAAACGGGGATCTATCCACTCGCTTCACCTGCGGGCTGGAGGATCATCGGCAACTCGCCAGTGCGTCCCTACGATCCAGATCGCGAGAAGCCGATCCTTTACAAGGCTGGCGATTACATCAGGTTCGTTCCGATCACTGCGGAGGAGTACGCACGCATAGAGGTCGAGGTTGCAGATGGCACCTACGAGTGCACTTTCCTGACGGAGGGGGTCTAGATGGGCTTCACCGTTCAAAAAGCAGGTATGTGCACCACTGTGCAGGACAAGGGCAGATTCGGCTACATGGATAGCGGATTCTCGCCAAGCGGCGTCATGGATAAGCGCGCCTACCGACTCGCAAACATGCTCGTTGAGAATGGCGCCAACGACCCCGTTTTAGAATTCGTCTTAGCCGGCCCGACGCTGCGCTTCACAACCGACACCATAATCGCCATCACTGGCGGGGACTTCTCTCCTGTCATCAACGGCAAGCACGTCGGCATGTACAAGGCAATCCGCATCCGCAGGGGCGACATCTTGCAGCTCGATGCAGCGAGAAGCGGTATGTTCGGCTATCTCGCAGTTGCCGGTGGGGGTGTACTTGTGCCAGAGGTCATGGGCAGCCGATCTACCAACCTGAAGTGCGAGATAGGAGGCTATCAGGGTCGAGCGCTCGAGAACGGAGACTACGTTCCGTTCGTCACGCATACCGTCGATTACCTCGCGAATCTTGCATCGCACACGATCGATTCAGACGTGGAGTTCCCCAAGAAAGACGGCAAGATCGAGCTGCGCGTAATCATGGGCCCGCAGGATCAGATGTTCACAACTAAGGGAATCGAGACCTTCCTTGGCGAGGATTTCGAAACCACTGCGCACTCCGATCGCATGGGCTATCGCCTTGCAGGACCCAAGGTCGAGACCGTTAGCGGCTCCGACATCATTTCAGACGGAATAGTCTTCGGCGCCATCCAGATACCCTCGGACGGAAAGCCGATCATCATGCTCTCGGACAGGCAGACCACAGGCGGATACGCCAAGATTGCGACTATCGCCTCCGTTGACATTCCGAAGCTCGTGCAGGCTCGCCCTGGTACCAAGGTGACCTTCACACCGATTTCGATCTATGAGGCGCAAGATCTGGTTCGGGCCGAGGCTAAGGAATTCTCGAAGCTTGCAAAGCACATCAAGAGACCTGCAAGGGGAGATGTGTCTCCGCGCAGGACAGCTAGGCGCCTCACGCCTTTCCTAATCAAGCAATCCGTTCGTGCAGATACTGAGCGCAAATGGATCCGGACGAAGGAGTAGAGATGGACAAAGATAAGATCCGGGAACTCATCGAGATCATGGACGAAGGCGGGTTGACCGCGATCAGAATCAAGGATGGAGAGTCCGAGATCGAGCTCGAGCGCAAGGCTTCGAGCATTGCGCCCAATGTGCTCCCCATGATGGCGGAACGCGTCGGCGAGCTTCTTGAAGGTCGCAGCGCCTCCAACCAAGGTCTTGGAACCCCAGCCCTGAAGCCCTCGCCGGAGGATGCCAGCGATACGATCATAGTTCGCAGCCCAACCGTTGGCATCTTCTATGTCGCACCTAGCCCAGATGAACCGCCTTTCGTCAAAATCGGCCAAGAGGTTCTCGCCGGGCAGACTCTATGCATCGTCGAGGCTATGAAGATGATGAACGAGATCGTAGCGCCTGCCTCTGGCACCGTCGCCGAGGTCTTCACGGCAAATGGCATCCAGGTCGAGTACGACCAGCCGCTGTTCAGGATAGTTCCTTCGGCAGAGTAAGAGGTTTGCAATGTTCAAGAAGGTTCTCATCGCGAATCGCGGCGAGATCGCTTGCCGCATCATCAGGGCCTGCTCTGCGATGGATATCAAGACCGTCGCGGTGTATTCGACCGCTGACAAGCATGCGTTGCACACCTATCTTGCGGATGAGGCGATCTGCATCGGCCCAGGTCCCGCAAGGGATAGCTATCTCAACGCTCAGGCGATAATCCAAGCTGCCAAGGGATGCGGCGCAGAGGCGATCCACCCAGGCTATGGATTTCTCGCAGAGAATTCCGCGTTTGCAAAGATGTGCCGCGACAACGGCATAGTCTTCATAGGCCCGAGCCCTGAGGTTATCGATCGAATGGGCAACAAGAGCCAGGCCAGAAGGACGATGATGGATGCAGGGATTCCGGTTGTCCCAGGTTGCAAGGATGCGGTTCACACCAGTGAAGAGGCGCTTGCTATGGCTCGGGAGATCGGTTGGCCGATTATGATCAAGGCCTCCTCAGGAGGAGGTGGCAAGGGAATGCGCGTATCTACTAGCGAGCGCGATTTCAACGAGACTTTCAACATCGCGCAGCGTGAGAGCCTCAATGCATTCGGGGACAACACGATGTATCTCGAGCGCGCGATAATCAACCCCCATCATCTCGAGGTTCAGATAATCGCCGACAACTTCGGCAACGTCGTCTCCTTGGGAGAGCGCGATTGCTCCATCCAGCGCAATCACCAGAAGATGATCGAGGAGGCGCCTTCCGCATTCATCGACGATGGGGTTCGTCAGAAGATGATGGATGCAGCCATCCAAGTTGCCAATGTCGTCGGTTACACATCTGCAGGAACCGTCGAATTCCTCGTCGACCAGGACAGGAACTTCTACTTCATGGAGATGAACACGCGCATCCAGGTCGAGCACCCCGTTACCGAGATGGTCACTCGTACGGATATCGTGCGCGAAATGATCAGGGTCGCTGCAGATGAGCCGCTTTCATTCACACAGGAAGACGTCAGGATGACGGGTCATGCCATCGAATGCCGCATCAATGCCGAGGAACCCGAGAACAACTTCCTCCCGTCCCCAGGCATCATTACGCAAACGCATTTCCCTGGCGGCAACGGCGTGCGCATCGATACCTCCACCTACGATGGCTTCGAGATCTCCCCGTATTACGATTCGCTCATCGCCAAGGTCATCGTCCACGGAGCGAACAGGCAGGAAGCCATCGCGAAGATGCGTCAGGCGCTTGACGAGATGGTCATCCTAGGCGTGAAGACCAATCTCGACTACCAGTATTCGATCATGGGAAACGAGACGTTCAAGTCCGGAGATGTCGATACTGGATTCATCGATATGTTCCAGAAAGGCGAGGTGTGATCATGGATGCCAAAGAGCTAGAGATGCAAATGAAGCAAGCAACTCCGCTGGAGGCCCGCAAGCTGATAAGGGCCGGCCTGTGGGATAAGCCCACCAGCGGCTATTGTCCGGGCTATGCGCAGGCCAATCTCATCGTGTTGCCCAAGGAGCAGGCGTACGATTTCCTCCTGTTCGCTCAGCGCAACCCGAAGCCATGCCCGCTTCTCGAGGTGACCGACACAGGCGCCAGGCAGACGAGGATCTGCGCTACAGACTGCGACATCGCGACCGACTTTCCGCGCTATCGCATCTACCGCAACGGCGTTCTCGCCGAAGAGGTCACGGACGTCAGCGAGTATTGGCGCGACGATCTCGTTTCCTTCGTAATTGGCTGCAGCTTCTCCTTCGAGAGCGACCTGATAGAGGCCGGGATCGAGATGCGCCACAACACGATGGGGCGCAACGTCTCCATGTACATGACCAACATCGATTGTCAGCCCGCAGGCATCATGTCGGGCAAGATGGTGGTCTCCATGCGCCCGATTCCGTACTCGCAGATTGTGAAGGCCACTACGCTTTCGGGCGCCATCCCGCAAGTCCATGGCGCCCCCATACACATCGGAGATCCCAAGGTCATCGGCATCGACGACATTTCGAAGCCAGACTTCGGGGAGCCGGTCGACATCAATGATGGCGAGGTTCCGGTCTTCTGGGCATGTGGAGTGACTCCGCAGTCGATAGTCATGAACGTCAAGCCCGAGTTTGCCATCACGCATGCACCTGGTTGCATGCTCATAACGGATACGAAGAACATCAACCTGCGCAACTAGCATCGATCCAACGTACTCATCGAAAAGCATTGGAGGATGGGAGCCATGGCAAGCATAGATTTGAACTGCGATTTGGGCGAGAGCTTCGGAAACTACAAGATCGGCAACGATGAGCTCGTCATACCTGTTGTCTCGAGTTGCAATATCGCTTGCGGCATGCATGCAGG
>JAILQZ010000055.1 GCA_024698685.1 bacterium | reverse complement strand
TGTCCTTGTTGCGCTGGCTTATCGCAGCCTCCAGGTACTTCTGCCTGACGATATGCGGCTTTTCCATGGTGCGCTCCAATTCCGAAAAATCGCAGAATTTTGAAGTTTTCGAAATCATATTCCCATTTCCCACGCGATATTGCAAATCCAGGCGGCGAATCCCGCCTTCGGCAGTCGCATCTTGTCCCATGCGACATTGGTTTGCAGGGTGCGCCATCTCTTTCCCATTCGCGCTCGAATGCCAATCCCATATGGCTATAATCTTAAATGGATATATATGGGCGCGCGTGTCATGCGCGCGCATCATGAATGTAGGGAATACGAAAGGGGCTGCCATGGGAGAGTTGAAGTACCCGCATCTATTCGAACCGATCCAGATAGGAAACAGGCTGTTCCGCAACAGGATCTTCGCCTCTCCAACGGGGTACCTGAACAACAACTCCGACGGCCTCCAGAACACCTTCGGCGCGTCTCTCTACTACGGCCGCAAGGCTATGGGAGGCGCTGCCAGCGTGTCGACGGGCGAATGCGTCGTCGATAGCGTCTACGGTGCTGGCGGCGACGTGCAGCTGTGCGTAGACAACCAAAAGGCATATGCGGCGTTGGGCACGATAGCCCACAGGATCACCGAATACGGCGCGGTGGCCACGATGGAGCTTGAGCACGCGGGCATGTACGCCAACAGGACGCTCGGCCAGATGGGCTCGCATTCGACGGGCCCGGCATATGGCCCGGTGGAGGTCGATCAGGGCGACCGCATCGTGCAGATGATGGACGAGGAGATGATCGAGAAGGTCATCAAGCAGTACGTCGACGCCGCTGTCTTCGGCGCGTCTACCGGCTTCGGCATGATGCTGATCCATGCTGGCCATGGCTGGCTGCTGCACCAGTTCCTCTCGCCGATCATCAACACGCGCACCGACAAGTGGGGCGGCTCCAGTCCTGAGAATCGTTGCCGCATCGTTTGCGCGATCATCGATGGAATCCACAGGAAGCTGGGCAAGGGCTTCCCGGTTGAGGTCCGCATCAGCGGCTCTGAATGCTATGAGGGCGGATTCGGCATCGAGGAGGGAATCGCGCATTCCAAGATCCTCGCCGAGCATGCCAACCTGATTCACGTTTCCGCTGGAAACCACGAGGTGGACGAGGTATTCACGATCACCCATCCCTCGATGTTCCAGCCCGATGGCGTCAACGTCTATCTCGCCGAGGCCATCAAGAAGGAGGTCGATATCCCCGTCGCGACTATCGGAGCGCTCAGCGATCCCGATCTCATGGAGGAGATCATCGCAACCGGCAAAGCCGATGTCGTCGAGGTTGCACGCGCGCTCTTCGCCGATCCCGACTTCATCACCAAGATCCGCACTGGCAGGGAAGCGGACGCTAGGCGCTGTCTGCGCTGCCTCAACTGCTTCTCCAACGAGCTCACCACCGCAGAGCCCTACTGCGCGATCAATCCGCGCAGCGGCCGCGACATCGAGTACTACTTCGCGGCTCCCGAGATGGTCAGCCCGAAGAAGGTTCTCGTCATCGGTGGCGGAGTCGCCGGCATGGAGGCCGCTCTCGACAGCGCCGAGCGCGGCCACAAGGTCATCCTCTGCGAGAAGGGCGACGAGCTCGGTGGCATCATCCGCTGCGAGCGCGATGTGGACTTCAAGAAGAACCTCGACTACTACCTCGATCAGCAGCAGCGCTTCTGCATGGAAAACGAGAATATCGACGTGCGCCTGAACACCGAGGTGACCCCCGAGATGGCCAAGGAGATCGGAGCCGACGTCGTCATCGTCGCCCTCGGTTCCAAGCCGTTCATCCCGCCGATTCCCGGCATCGATGGCCCCAACGTCATCAATGCCGTCGATGCCTACAACGATGTCAGCAAGATCGGCGAGAAGGTAGTCATCATGGGCGCTGGCCTTGTCGGCGTCGAGCTCGGCCTGCATCTTCGCGCTCTCGGTCGCGATGTCACCAACGTCGAGATGCTCGACCATATGAGCGATGGCGGCAACTTCCTCCATATGTCCGGAGTGCGCCGCGAGATCAAGATCCGCGGCTTGAAGGTCAATCTCAACAACAAGGTGAAGGAGATCGCAGCAGAGGGAGTTACCTGCGAGACGCCCGACGGCGACAGGTTCTACGAGGCCGATACGGTGATCGTCGCGATGGGCATGCGCCCGCTCGACAAGGAGGCCGCTGCGTTCTACGACTGCGCGCCCGAGTACTATCCCATAGGCGATTGCTTCCAGGTGAAGAACATCGAGGCGGCAACCACCGCTGGATACATGACCGCGAAGAACATCGGAAGGTTCTAATCGGCTTTCAATGCAGATTCGATGGCGGCCGCCCTATGCGCTGACCGCCAAATGAAGAAAGGGGAGAACGATATGGCACTCAGCGAAAAGGCACAGGCAATGAAGAAGATGATGCGCGAGAACAACATGCGCGCGATCTTCAACGACCGTGAGGCGTTCGACAACTTCGTCAAGCAGATGGGCGAACTTCAAAGCAAGCCGTATGTGATGCCGGAATCCGTGTACGAGCAGGCGAACGTTGAGGTGTTCGAGACGTCGGGTGGAGCGAAGGTCTACATCTTCACGCCGCTTGAGGGCGTCGAGAACGACATCAACGTCATCTACTACCACGGTGGTGGGTTCGTTGCGGAGATCGGCGAGATAAGCTGGCCGGGCTATATCAGAATCGCCAACAAGCTGCGCTGCGCTGTAACCGTCCCCTCGTATCGCCAGGTTCCGACGAACGGCTGGCATGAGACCTATGCCGATGCCATGGACACCTATCGCCATGTTCTGGAGACCCACACTCCCGAGAAGGTCGCGTTCATCGGCGAATCCGCTGGCGGGCACCTCGTCCTCGCGGCTGCGGTCCTTGCCAAGATGGAGGGGTTGCCTCAGCCCGGCCTGCTCATTCCGATGAGCCCGTGGAGCGATTTCGCCAACATTCTTCCCGGAAAGAGGGAGATGGCCGAGACAGACCTGTTGCTCGGATGGATCTCGATGTCCGAGCTGCCTCAGATGTGGGCTCCCGATCTGTGGGACAAGGAGGAGTTCCCAGTCAACCTGTTCTATGCGGACTTCGATGGGCTTGCCCCAACGATCGTCACCGCTGGCGGTGAGGAGATGCTGCTTCCCGATGCCGACCTGATCGTCGACAAGCTCAAGAAGGCCGGCGTCGATGTCGAGTACCACGTTGCCGAGGGAATGTGGCATGCGTTCGTCGGAATGCCCAACATCCCCGAGTGCGAGGACATGATGGCGTATCTCCTCGACAGGATCTCCCAGCTATAAGCCCTCAAACGCCTCAAGAGCGCTCGAATCCCCCGTTCCTATCCTTGGGGCGGGGGATTCCATTATCGTGGCTTAGGCGGGATTTTACGGGCTTGAGCGGGCATTTCGCTAATCGAACCAATAGCGCCAGATCGGCTGGACCACGCCCTCCGCTGGCGCGATGTAGCGCTCCTTGCGCGTGTAGGGGAGATGCTCGCTGAACGCCAGCGAAGCCTTGTTCGATTCCATCACCGTCGTGACGATGGGCTGCACGCCCAGGCGCCTCGTCGCCTCGAGTCCGAGCAGTCCCATTGCCGTTCCGTACCCCTTGCCGCGCGCCGAGACCGTGATGAAGCCGCCGAGCGTCCCGCCGTACTCGATCATCTTCTCGTTCATTCGCAGGCGGATGTTGGTGCATCCCACGAAGCGTCCGTCGACGATGCCCCAGAGCGTCAGCGACGGCAGGTATCCCTCGGGGAGGTCGATGCCCTCGCAGTCCTTGCGATAGCGCTCGAAGATCGTCGACTTCCACTCATCGAATAGCGTGGGGTCGTGGAGGATGTAGCTGTGGTGGACGCTGCCCCACGATTCCTCGCAGGCGCGCAGGTAGGATTCGAGGTACTCCTCGCGGGGGAAGACCAGGCTCATCCCCGTGCGCTCGTCGGCGATCTCGTGGTCGGCGAAAGGAAGCTGCATGGCGCTATCCCTCGCCAACCTTCTTCTTGCCCTTGATATGGACGATGCCGACTAGGACGAAGTAGTAGACGATGCAGATGCCGAGCACTATGAGCGCCAGCGTCATCGACTTGGGCGCAAGGCCCACCAGCACTAGGAACGGCGCGCCGAGCAAGATGCCGAAGCTCGAGCCGACGACGAGGTTGTTTGCCGCGGGAGTCTTCATCTGCGGGTCGATCTCGCGCAGCAGCAGAACGCCGGAGCTGATCGTTCCGGTCATCATGCCGTACATCGAGACGAGCCCCTCGTAGTAGTAGTCCGGGTACGCCTTGCGGCAGACGTGCTTGAGGTGGAACAGCGTGATGACCGCTCCCGCTATGACGAGCAGGGCGAAGGGGAGCCAGAGGCCCGCGAGGTCCTCGAACTCGATCGATGCGATTGCCGCGACGATCATCACGTCGAAGCAGAATCCCGAGATCCTGCTGAGCAGGTAGTTGTTCTGGTACTGCTTCTCCATCACGTGGGCGCCCCTGAGCTTCTTGAGGATCACGCGCATGAGGATCGCGAACGCCGAGCCGATGATGAAGTTGAATCCCCAGAGAAGGGAGTTGACGGTCTTGCCGACGCCTGGAGCCACTGCGGTGATTCCCGAGGTCAGACCCCATGTGGCGAAGAATGTGACGATGTAGACGATTAGGACCAGCATCACCTGCATCGAGAGCTTGTCGAGCGATTCGGAGATCGGCAGCTCGCCCTCTTGCTGGAAGTCGCTGACCGAGAGCGAGCCCGAGATCATCTCGTGGTCGGTGGGCTTGATCGAGCCACGGCGCACGAGGTAGTTGACGTAGATGACGCCGACTACGCAGGCGCATATGTAGCCCGCCGCCGCGATCGAGAGGCCGAACGATCGGCCGCCCGCGAATCCCAGCATCTCGAATGTCGTGCCGATGTTGTTGGCCTGGCCCGGCCCTTGGCCGAATCCCATCGGCAGCAGGATGCCCGCGGCCTCGAAGAGGTCGGGCATGAACGTGAGCGCGAGCGAGATCGTGATGATGAGGCCGATGGCCGCCTGGATCATGTAGGAGCTGACGATGATCGCGCCGCTCTTGAGGCCGGTGAACCTTCCCTTGTCGCCCGAGTTGGGATCTGGCACGCGCAGCGTCAGCGCGATGAAGCCGATCGCGATGCCGTGGTAGGTGAGTATCTCCATGAACTCGCCGTCAACGGGCATGATGTTGCAGTACTTGAGCGCCAGCATGATGAAGCCCGCGATGACCGCGGTGGGTATCATCGCC
>JAILQZ010000060.1 GCA_024698685.1 bacterium | reverse complement strand
AGTTTGGAGGCCTTATGGACGAGAAGAAGACGCCGCTATACGATGCGCACATCGCGCATGGCGGGAAGATGGTTCCCTTTGCCGGGTATTCGCTACCCGTCGAGTATGAGGGACAGGGAGTTATCAAGGAGCACATGGCGGTAAGGACCGCTTGCGGAATCTTCGACGTCTCGCACATGGGCGAGGTCATCTTCAAGGGACCGGATGCCCTCAAGACCCTCAACCATCTCATGGCAAACGACATGAGCGGAATGCCCGACGGCCGCTGCCGCTATTCCCCGATGTGCTACCCGGATGGTGGTTGCGTCGATGACACGCTGACCTACCGCTATGGCGATGAGGACTACCTCGTGGTGGTCAACGCCGCCAACCGCGAGAAGGACGTCAAGTGGATGTCCGAGAACATCCCCGAGGGCGCCGACGTCGTAATGGAAGACATCTCCGATTCGATCACCCAGATCGCGCTCCAGGGCCCGCTCGCAGAGCAGATCCTCGCCAAGATCGCCGATCAGTCCGAGTTCCCCGTGAAGAACTACACCTTCAAGCCGAGCGTCAACGTCGCCGGCTTCGACGTCGTCCTTTCCCGCACCGGCTACACCGGCGAGGACGGCTTCGAGATCTACTGCGACGAGGAGGCGGCGATTCCGCTGTACGAGGCGCTGCTCGAGGCCGGCAAGGATGAGGGCCTCATCCCATGCGGACTCGG
Source organism: bacterium (assembly GCA_024698685.1). GTDB lineage: Bacteria > Actinomycetota > Coriobacteriia > Coriobacteriales > CADBOM01 > RGIG5709. The sequence continues at coordinate 5,176 of JAILQZ010000060.1, read as the reverse complement.
CGCACGCGATACCCTGCGCCTCGAAGCAGCCATGCCGCTCTACGGCCACGAGATGGATGCCACGATCAACCCGGTCGAGGCGGGCCTCGGATTCTTCGTCAAGCTCGGCAAAGACGAGTTCATCGGCAAGGAGGGCATCGAGGCGTCTCCGTGCGCACGCGAGCGCATCGGCCTCGCGGTCAAGGGCCGTGGCATCGTCCGCGAGCACATGCATGTCTACAAGGACGGCAAGGAGATCGGCATCACCACCTCTGGAACCTACATGCCCTATCTCAAGAAGGCATGCGCCATGGCTCTCGTCGACAAGGGCGAGGTCGCGGTTGGCGACGAGGTGGAGGTCGAGGTTCGCGGTCGTATGGTCCCGATGGAGGTCATCCCGCTCCCGTTCTACAAGACCCGCGCAACCACCAGCAACAGAAAATAAGGTACGCAAGAAAGCGACTATCGAAAGGAATCATCATGCAGGCACCTGAGAATTTGAAGTACACGAAGACCCATGAGTGGGCATCGATCGATGGCGACGTCGCCAAGGTCGGCCTCACCGATTATGCGCAGGATCAGCTCGGCGACCTCGTATTCGTCAACCTCCCCGAGGTTGGAGATGCCGTCGAGGCTGGCGAGGCATTCGCCGACACCGAATCGGTCAAGGCCGTCTCCGAGATCTATTCTCCCGTCACCGGCGAGATCTCCGCAATCAACGAGGAGCTCTTCGACGCTCCCGAGCTCATCAACCAGGACCCCTATGGCACATGGCTGATCGAGGTCTCCTCGGCCGAGCTTGCCGACGACCTCCTGGATGCTGCCGCATATCTCGAGCTCTGCGAAGCTGAGTAGGTGTTCGCTTCGATGGCAAACTACCTACCCTCAACCGCTGCCGAGCGCCAGGAGATGCTCGAGGCGATCGGATGCAGCTCATACGATGATCTGTATCGCGACGTCCCCGGGGGAGCCAACTCCGTCACGCTCGACCTCCCGGCCGGAATGACCGAGATGGAGGTTCTCGGCGAGATGTCGCACATCGCAGCGAAGAACACCGTATTCCACATGGTCTTCCGCGGCGCCGGTTCCTATAACCACTACATCCCGCAGGTTGTGAAGTCCGTCACCTCCAACGAGAAGTTCGTCACCGCATACACGCCCTATCAGGCCGAGATCAGCCAGGGCGTCCTGCAGTCGATCTTCGAGTACCAGTCGATGGTATGCGAGCTTACGGGCATGGACGCCTCCAACGCTTCCGTCTACGACGGCGCAACCGCAGCCGCCGAGGCCGTATTCATGTGCGAGGAGCGCAAGCGCTCCGGCGTCGTGATCTCCGAGACCGTCAACCCCGACACCATCGAGACCGTCAAGACCTACTGCGCCAGCCGCAGTGTCGAGGTCACCGTTGTGCCCGCCAAAGGCGGCGTCACCGATGCCGAGGCCTTCTCGGCCGCACTGGGCAATGGCGCTTCCTGCGCGATCATCCAGCAGCCGAACTACTTCGGAATCCTCGAGGACGTCAAGCCTCTGATCGATGCAGCCCACGCCGTCAAGGCCAAGGCGATCATGTCCGTCAACCCGATCTCGCTCGGAATCCTCGCGACCCCAGGCGAGCTCGGTGCCGACATCTGCGTTGCCGAGGGCCAGCCGCTCGGAATGCCGATGGCGTTCGGCGGACCCTATCTGGGCATCATGACCTGCACAAGCGCGTGCATGCGCAAGCTCTCCGGCCGCATCGTCGGCCAGACCACCGACCATGACGGCAACAACGCCTTCGTGCTCACGCTTCAGGCGCGCGAGCAGCACATCAGGCGCGAGAAGGCCTCCTCCAATATCTGCAGCAACGAGGCCCTCTGCGCGCTCACCGCATCGGTCTACATGGCCGCCATGGGCCCGCAGGGCATCGAGCAGGCTGCCAAGCTCAGCTGCTCCAAGGCGCATTATCTCGCCGAGCAGCTCTGCGCAATCGACGGATTCGAGCTCGCCTACGACCAGCCCTTCTTCAACGAGGTGCTTATCAAGTGCCCGTGCGACCCCAAGGTCCTAGAGGCCAAGCTCGCCGAGAAGGGCATCCTCGCGGGGTTGCCGATCGGCGACTCTATGCTCTGGTGCGCAACCGAGATCAACACCAAGGGCTCGATCGACTATCTCGTCGAGGCTGTGAAGGAGGCGATGTAGGATGAAGCTCGTATTCGACATCTCGAAGCCGGGCAGGTCTTCCCAGATCCTCCCTGAATGCGACGTGCCCGAGGTCATGCCCGACGCCGCATTCCTGCGTCAGAGCGCACCTGCGCTTCCCGAGATCCCAGAGGTTGAGGTCGATAGGCACTACAACGAGTTGGCCCAAGAGGTCTTCGGCGTATGCGACGGCTTCTATCCGCTCGGATCCTGCACGATGAAGTACAGCCCGAAGGTCAACGAGACCATCGCTGCGCTCCCCGGATTCGCCAAAATCCATCCGCTGCAGCCTGCCGAGAGCGCACAGGGTGCCCTCCAGGTGATGAGCGAGCTCTCGAGCGCTCTCGCCGAGATCACCGGCATGGATGCCGTCTCGCTACAGCCTGCAGCCGGCGCGCATGGCGAGTACACAGGCCTGCTGCTCATCCGCGAGTACCATCTCTCGCGCGGAGACACCGCGAGGACTAAGATCATAGTTCCCGACTCGGCCCACGGCACCAACCCCGCAAGCTCCGTCATGGCGGGCTTCGAGGTCGTCAACGTCGTGTCCAATGCCGAGGGCGGAGTCGACCTCGATGGCCTCAGGGAGGCTGTCGGCCCCGACACCGCAGGCCTGATGCTCACAAACCCGAACACGCTCGGCCTCTTCGATCCGAACATCACCGAGATCTGCAAGATCATCCACGAGGCCGGCGGCCTGTGCTACTACGACGGCGCCAACCTCAACCCGATCATGGGCGTCATGCGCCCGGGCGACATGGGCTTCGATTGCGTCCACGTCAACCTGCACAAGACCTTCTCGACGCCCCACGGCGGCGGCGGACCTGGCGCAGGCCCAGTCGGCTGCAAGGAACTCCTCGCGAAATTCCTTCCCACGCCCGTTGTAATCGATTCTGAGGGCCGTTTCGAGCTTTCCCGTCCTGAGTCCTCACTTGGACGCATGAAGGCCTTCTACGGCAATTTCAGCGTCATGGTGAAGGCCCTTGCCTACATCAAGGTTCTCGGCGCCGAGGGTATCGCGGAGACCGCCAAGGCATCCGCGCTCAACGCCAACTACATGATGCGCAAGCTCGACGACCTCTACTTCATGCCCTATGGCCAGGCGCCGTGCATGCACGAGTTCGTCATGGACATCGCGCCGCTCGAGCACGAGACCGGTTGCTCTGCGATGGACGTTGCCAAGCGCCTGCTCGACTTCGGCATGCATGCCCCCACGATGTACTTCCCGCTGATCGTCCACGAGGCTCTGATGGTCGAGCCCACCGAGACCGAGAGCAGGGAGAACCTCGACCGCGCGATCGAGGTGCTGCGCCAGATCTGGCAGGAATGCCACGACGACCCCGAGTTCGTCAAGGCGTCCCCGCACGACGCGGCCATCGGCAGGCCCGATGAGGTCACCGCTGCGAGGCATCCGGTGGTCCGCTGGATTCCCGAGGCCTAGCGCCGCGCATGCATATTCGGTTAGATTGGAGGGGCCGGTTTCGTTCGAAGCCGGTCCCTCTGAGCGATTGGAGCCCGTTTGACCGAAAAGCTGCCCAGCCCTGCGTTTCTCGTCCTCGACACCACCAGTCCCTATAGGAATCTGGCGGTCGAGCGCGCGCTTTTGGACGTCGTCGAGCCGGGCGAACTCATCATGATGCTCTGGCGCAACGACGACACGATCGTCATAGGGCGCAACCAGAACGCGTGGCGCGAGTGCCGACATGAGGAGTTCGAGCGCGATGGCGGCCGCCTTGCTCGCAGATTCTCCGGCGGGGGAGCGGTCTACCACGACCTCGGCAACCTCAACTTCTCGTTCGTCTCGCGGCTTGCCGACTACGACTTCGCGACCAACGTCGAGATCATCCGCCGCGCCATCGGCTCCTTCGGCCTTGCAGTCGAGGCAACCGGGCGCAACGACCTCACCATCGACGGCTCTAAGTTCTCCGGTAACGCCTTCTTCTCCAATGCGTCGGCGCGCTGCCATCACGGCACGCTGATGCTTGGCGTGGACATGTCGCGACTCGCGCGCTACCTGATTCCCGACAAGCGCAAGCTCGAGGCCAAGGGGATCGACTCGGTCCGCTCTCGCGTCGTCAACCTCGGCGACATCTGCCCCGGCATCACCCCCGAGAGCGTGGAGGGCGCAATGATCGAGGCGCTCTCGCAGGTCTGCGGGAGCGAGGCCAGGAAGCTCGAGCCCTCGCGCATCGACTGGGAGCGCGTCGCCCAGCTCGAGGAGCAGCTCTCCTCTCGCGCTTGGAAGCTCGGCAGTTCCCAGAGGTTCACGCACTCGCTCGAGAATCGCTTCGAATGGGGTGGCGTGCAGATTGAGCTAGTCGTCCGCGCAGGCGACATCGTCGACGCGCAGGTCTTCTCCGACGCGATGGATGCAGAGGCCATCGAACGCGTGGCTCAGTCGCTGCATGGAATCGCCTACAGCCGCGACGAGATGCTTCGCGCCATCCGATCCGCCCTGCTGTCCGACTCGGGGCAAATGCTGCACGACCTCGAAAAAATGGTCGTCGAGGGCATGGATGGGGCGTAGCGCGCGCTATAGTTAGCGAACCTTAGGTTGAAAGCGGAGGAAACGATGGAAAGATGCCAGATTGCGATAATCGGCGCCGGTCCTGGCGGCTACGTGGCTGCCATCAGGGCGGCTCAGCTCGGCCTCGACACGGTGCTCATCGAACGCCGCGATCTCGGTGGCACGTGCCTTAACAGGGGCTGCATCCCCACCAAGACGCTCGTCCACACCTCCGAGGTCTTCTCTGAGGCAAAGGGCGGAGCGGAGATCGGCATCGTTGCTCCTGAGGCCGCTATCGATTACGAGGCGCTGCGCGCTCGCAAGGCTGCCGTAGTCGATCAGATCGTTGGTGGCGTGGAGAAGCTCGTCTCCGCGAACAAGATCCGTCTCATCCGCGGCAACGCGCGCATCATCGCTCCCGGGCAGGTCAGCGTGGAGACTGCCGAGGGCATTGTCGAGCTCGAGTGCGGCGACATCGTCATCGCGATCGGCACCGATCCCGGCAAGCTCGGA
>JAILQZ010000036.1 GCA_024698685.1 bacterium | reverse complement strand
GCCATCGACACCCTGGTCGAACAGCGAGCGGACGGAAGTCAGATTATCGGTCCAGCCGGAACGAACGTCCGTTCCAGTGCCGAATCCGATGCATGCAGCGTAGATATCGACTCCGCGAGCCTTATAGCCAACCAAGCCGTTCATGAGCGTATACATGGCATCCTCAGCCACATCGGCACGGGTGTAGTTCGCTCCACCGACGCTAGCATCGCGGGTATTCATGCTCGACGACTCATCGTAAACGATCAACACGTTGACGTGCGAGTCGCTAAGCTTCTCGGTTTCTGCATCACCGGTGACGGTAAGCTCGATCTTGTAAGTACCGTCTCCGTTGTCAGATAGCGTCTTGCTATGCTCAGGTGGGTCACCTGCATCTGCAAATGCCGAAGCACTCACACCGAATGCGAGCGCAATCACAGCAATTAGAGCGATACCCAACGCAAGTATCTTCGATCTCTTGCCTTTCATACTGACTTCCTCTCAACTACCAACGCAACCAGTTGCCGTATCACCGAATTCAGGCTTCCACCCAGCTAGCAAAACCCTTTGTTTCTACCTCATAAAAACCACTTTTTTAGTACGTTTCAGTGCGACGATTTAGTGGTGTCCAAAATAAGGCAATACTTAATAGACAATTCTATTACTTCATGAGCAAAATTGCTATGCAATTCACAAAAACGGCCCTTTTTTCGGAGTTTTGGGAATAATGGATTTTCAAGGGTCAAAATGCCCCGATAAACGGTCGATATCATGCCATTTGTGGCCAAATAAGCGTGTAATGAAATGGTGTTTCGACCATATATATGTTGAAAACTGACATAGGCGGCCCTTGGGCCATCTTTCCAAAGTTGATCGACTTGCATCGCCAAGCGGTTTTCAGACGGCTCTGAGATTCGAGCCAAAGCAACATCGCGTTGCGTGACATGAAATGCTGCAAGTGCTTTACTTGTCCCGTCGATGCGTTGCGTCGAACAGATTCTCTCGACAAGCAAGGATGTCCAGGCAAGAAGGAGCTTCACCATGGCGATCAAGGATTCCCTGCCGCAGATCCGCAAGGAGAAAGGGCTCACGCAAGAAGAACTCGCGCGTAAGCTATTTGTAACCAGACAGGCTGTGAGCCGCTGGGAGAACGGCGACACAACGCCGAGCATCGACATGGCCAAGCTCATCGCCGTCGCGCTAGACGTGCCGATCATGCGCGTACTCGACCTGCCTCAGGAGCCATCTTGCCAGTGCTGCGGCACCCCTTTTTCGGTGCCGAATATGAACAGGGGAACCGATGCCGACGGGGTCGAGAATCCCGACTATTGCAAATGGTGCTACGACCATGGCGAGTTCGCCAGCCCGACGATGGACGAGGTTATCGAGAAGTCAGCGCCATACCTGGTCGAGGCCACCGGCGTGAGCTTGGACGAGGCTGTTTCGTTCATGGGCGCGCTGCTTCCCACGCTTGGAAGGTGGGCGAAATAGGCGCGTTTGCACCTTCGAAGCGCTGCCGCCGACGCTCGCGCTGCGCTCGCCTCTAGATTCGTCTAAAATCCGGCATTTCCGCAGGTAAGCCGGGTGTGTCCATGCCCACATGAAACCCCGAAAAGCCACGATTTCCGTTCGCCGAAGCATACGGGAACCGCCGAATCCCGCCATGTTCGCATAGTTGCGAACATGGTGCAAAACCTGACGCCTGGCATATGGAGCAAATCCGGATTTCCGCCATCCTTTCCCGATAAGGTAATATAGCGAAGCAAGACGAAGCCAGTGCTCGACATCGAACTCAGCGAGGTCTTCATGCCTCAATTGCTCAGCGGTTTGCTCATCCCCTTCCTGGGAACCACGCTCGGCGCGGCGTGCGTTTTCCTGCTGCGTCGCGAGATCTCCCAGAGCATCGAGCGTGCGCTGGCGGGATTTGCGGCAGGCGTCATGGTGGCTGCTTCGGTATTCAGCCTCATCATCCCCTCGATCGAGGCCTCGGCGCACATGGGCGCGCTCTCGTTCGTCCCCGCTGTAGTGGGTTTCTGGATCGGCACGCTATTCCTTCTCCTGCTAGACCACGTGATGCCTCACCTCCACATGCGCGCCACCGCGGCGGAGGGTCCCCGCACCAAGCTACACCGCTCGACGCTGCTCGTGCTCGCAGTCACCCTGCATAACATCCCCGAAGGCATGGCGGTGGGGGTCGTATTCGCTGGATGGCTGACGGGCAACACGGCCATCACGCTTGCCGCCGCGATGACCCTCTCCATCGGCATCGCCATCCAGAACTTCCCCGAAGGGCTCATAGTCTCGCTGCCCCTGCGCTCGGCGGGCAGCCGCGGACGCGCGTTCCTGCTGGGAATGGGTTCGGGAGCCGTCGAGCCGATAGCAGCGGCGCTGACCATCGCGCTATCGGAGTTGGCCGTCCCAGCACTCCCCTACCTGTTGGGGTTTGCCGCTGGCGCCATGGTATATGTGGTGGTTGAGGAGCTGATCCCGCAGATGAGCGAGGGCGAGCATTCCAACATCGGCGTAGTCCTCTTCGCAGTTGGATTCACGCTGATGATGATCCTCGATGTTGCGTTGGGATAGCTTGCCTAGCTAGCGAAATTCATGCGCACGATGCGCATCTTCACCATCCCGTCGCATCGACGCGCTAGAAAGCGGTGCAGCCCTGTCACCGCAGGATCGTCCATGCTGCAATAGCCCAGCATGTAACCACGAGAGGACGTGCGCGCGGTGGGCACCCAAGCCTCGACCTCGGCAATATCCTCGACGAACAGGCAGTCGTCGTAGTTCTCCATGCCAAACTCCTTGAAGGAAGCACGCATCATCTTCTTGCCCAGCTTGCCGACGGTGTCGAACACGAGCCGCGCGCCCGGAAAGCGCCAGGCCAGCTCGCGAGCCAGCGCGCTGACCTGCTCGAACGTAAAGTAATGGAACACTCCTGCAGCGAAGAAGATGGCGCCGTAAGAACCGTCGATGGCATCCATCCATGAGAAGTCGTTCAGGTCGCATGCGATGCTTCGCTCGCGCTCGTCCGCAGGGCAAAGCTCCTCGCGAGCGGCGATGATATCGGGCAGGTCCACGCTGTAGAACCGACACGTGCCATTGTCGCAGGCGCGCGCAGACTGATCGAGTCCGCAACCCATGTTAACAATCGCGGCGCTCGGATGCGCTGAAAGGTAGTCCCCTATCTCCCATTGCATATCTAAGTGGCGCATCGCTACCTCGAGCGCGCCGAAGCGCCAGAAGGTGCTCTCGGACTGTCGATTCAAATCGGAGAAATCGTAGTCCAGCTGTGCGCAGATCTCAGCCGCGCTGGTATCGACGTAGAGTTTGGGGAACGACTCAGCGCAGAGCTTGCGCCCGTAGAGCGGAATTATCAGCGTCTCCTGAACCGAGCCGGGCTCGATCTTGATCTTATCGCCATCGAATGCCTTTCGCTGTTTGCTCGCTACATCATGGATTATCGCCGTATCCAATGCCTTTCGCGTACAATTGTTAACTTATTCTAACTTCACTATAGCACAAGCGCAGCCCCTGCTCTATCATCCAAAGTTAGCTATTACTAACTAATGAAAGGATCCCTATGGCAGAGAAGAAGCAGGGAGAGGTCTCCGTCCTCCTCAACTACGCGGGCAGCTTCAAGTCGCTGACCTTCGTGGGCTGCGTGCTCTCCGTGATCGCCATGCTCATGGGCATGGTCCCCTACATCTGCGTATGGCTCGTCGCACGCGATCTCATAGCCGTCGCCCCCAACTGGGCGCTGGCAACGAACATCTCCACCTATGGCTGGGCTGCATTCTGGTTCGCCGTGGGCGGAATCGTCGTGTACTTCGCCGCGCTCATGTGCACGCACCTCTCCGCGTTCCGCACGGCCACCAACATCCGCAAGCAGGGCATGGCGCGCATGATGAGCGCACCTCTCGGATATTTCGACAACAACGCTAGCGGCTTGATCCGCAACCGCCTCGACGGGGGCGCGGGCGAAACCGAGACGCTGCTTGCACACAACCTCGCCGACATCTCGGGCACGGCGGCGATGCTCATCGGCGTCATCGCGCTGATGTTCGCATTCGACTGGCGAATGGGCCTCGCGTGCCTGCTGGCAGCCGTCATCTCGATCCTCATGCTGTTCTCGATGATGGGCGGCAAGAACTCAGGCCTCATCGCCGAATACCAGGCGGCTCAGGACCCCATGTGCAAGGCAGGCGTCGAGTACGTGCGCGGCATTCCAGTGGTGAAGGTGTTCCAGCAGACCGTCTACTCGTTCAAGGCCTTCAAGGAGGCCATCGACGATTACAGCGCGAAGGCCGGGCACTACCAGGGCGAGATCTGCCGCATGCCGCAGACCATAAACCTCACGTTCACCGAGGGCGCGTTCGTGTTCCTGGTGCCCGTCGCGCTCATCCTGGCGCCTAGCGCGCTCGCCTCGGGCAACTTCGCCGGATTTATCACCGACTTCGCGTTCTACGCCGTGTTCTCTGCGATCATCTCGACGGCGCTCGCAAAGGTCATGTTCGCTGCAGGTGGCACGATGCTCGCCACCTCGGCGCTCGGCCGCATCAACCAGGTCATGGACGCCCCTGTGCTCGAGATCGCCAGCGAGCCCGTCGCGCCGCAAGGCAACCGCGTCGAGTTCAAAGACGTCACGTTCACGTACGAGGGTGCCGCTGAGCCGGCGCTGAAGAACGTCTCGCTCGTGGTCGAACCCGGCCAAACGGTTGCTCTCGTCGGGCCTTCGGGCGGCGGTAAGACAACTGCTGCAAGCCTCATCCCCCGCTTCTGGGATGTGGATTCCGGTGCCGTGGAGGTTGGCGGCGTAGATGTACGCCAGATTGACCCTCATGTGCTCATGGACCAGATCGCGTTCGTATTCCAGAACAACCGCCTGTTCAAGACATCGATCCTCGAGAACGTCCGCGCTGCGTGCCCCGAAGCCACGCGCGAAGAAGTGCTCGCAGCGCTCTCGGCCGCGCAGTGCGACGACATCATCGCCAAGCTCCCCGATGGCATCGACACGATCATCGGCACCGAGGGCACCTACCTCTCTGGAGGCGAGCAGCAACGCGTGGCACTCGCCCGCGCCATCCTCAAGGACGCGCCGATCATCGTGCTCGACGAGGCGACGGCCTTCGCCGACCCCGAGAACGAGGCGCTCATCCAGAAGGCCTTCGCCACGCTCATGCGCGACCGCACGGTAATCATGATCGCCCATCGCCTCTCCACGGTCGTGGGAGCCGACAAGATCGTCGTGCTCGACTCCGGACAGATGGTCGAGCAAGGCACCCATGGCGAGCTCATCGCCGCAAACGGACTGTACGCGCGCATGTGGGCTGACTACAACCAAGCGGTCCAATGGAGAATCGGCGTCGGCACACTCGAGCCAACCACGACCGATGGAAAGGAGGCCTAGATGTTCGGACCGAAGTTCCAGCGCAAGTACGCGCTTTCCGACCAGGGCATTGCCGCAACCAAGAAGGGCACCCTCTGGACCGTCATCGTCAACCTGCTCATGATGGTCGGCATGGGCATCCTGTACTTCCTGATGATGGGCCTCATGAAGACGCTCGTCGATGGCGAGGTCCTGCCAAACTGGATGATTTTCGTCGGCGCAACCGTGGTCTTCATCGTGCTGTCGATCATCACCCACTACCAGCAGTACTACGCAACCTACGGCCTGGTCTACGAAGAGGTCAAGACCATGCGGCTTGGCCTCGCCGAGCGTCTGCGCAAGCTGCCGCTGGGCTTCTTCGGCAAGCGCGACCTGGCCGATCTGACCGAGACGGTCATGGGCGACGTCAACCGCATGGAACATGTGTGGTCGCACGTGCTCGGATACCTCTACGGCGGCTACATATCGACCGCCATCATCGCCGTCATGCTGCTTGCGATGGACTGGCGCCTCGCGATCGCGTGCCTTTGGGGCGTGCCCGTGGCATTCGCGCTGCTCTTCGGCAGCAGGCGCCTTTCCGCACGGAGCGCTGAGAAGGCGAAGGCGACCTCCTTGGCGGTAGCCGATGGCATGCAGGAGGCGCTCGAGAACATCCGCGAAATCCATGCAACCAACCAGGAGCAGCGCTTCCTCGGCGAGCTTAACGACAAGATCGACGCACTCGAGCGCGCAAAGATCGGCGCCGAGCTCGTTGCGGGCCTGTTCGTGAATGGGGCGAGCGTGATCATGCGCCTCGGTGTGGCCACGACGATCCTCGTGGGCGCCAGCCTCATCCTCTCCGGGCGCATCGACTTCATGCTGCTCTTCATGTTCCTGCTGGTAATCACGCGAATCTACGCTCCATTCGATCAGTCGCTCGCACTCATCGCCGAGGTGTTCATGTCCGAGGTCTCGGCGAAGCGCCTGATGGAGATCTACGACACCCCCGCAGCCGAGGGAGCTGAGGAATTCAAGCCTACTGGCCACGACATCGTCTTCAAGGATGTCGGGTTCGCCTACGACGACGAACAGGTGCTGCGCGGCGTGAGCTTCGTAGCCAAGGAGGGCGAGGTCACCGCGCTGGTCGGGCCCTCAGGATCTGGCAAGAGCACGTGCGCTCGCCTGGCTGCTCGCCTGTGGGACGTCTCGCAGGGCAGCATCGAGGTGGGTGGCGTAGACATCACTTCGGTCGACCCGGAGGCGCTGCTCGGAGACTATTCGATGGTCTTCCAAAACGTCACGCTGTTCGACGACACGGTCATGGAGAATATCCGCCTCGGCAAGCACGGCGCCACCGATGAAGAGGTGCGCGCAGCGGCTGCCGCAGCCAACTGCGACGAGTTCGTGGAGAAGCTGCCGGCTGGCTACAACACGCCAATCGGCGAGAATGGCGCGAGGCTCTCTGGCGGCGAGCGCCAACGCATCTCTATTGCACGCGCGCTCCTCAAGGATGCTCCCATCGTGCTGCTTGACGAGGCTACGGCCAGCTTGGATGTCGAGAACGAGACGAAAGTCCAGAGCGCGCTTTCGCGTCTGCTAGCGGGCAAAACGGTGCTCATCATCGCTCATCGCATGCGTACCGTCGAGAACGCCGACAAGATCGTCGTGCTCTCGGAGGGCAAGGTCATCGAAGAAGGTGCGCCTTCCGAGCTGCTCGCGAATGAGGACGGCGTGTTCACCCGCATGCACGCGCTGCAATCCGCCAGCGCAGGCTGGAGTGTCTAGCCGCAGCCGAACGTCGAAATTCGAAAGGATCGCTGAAACGTGAAGAAGTCTGTCATTTCCGTAATCATCGCCGCAATTGTCTACCTCGCACTCTACCCCCTTGCCTCGGCAACCGGGATGATTCATCCGGCATGCTACGCATATGCCGGCACTGTGGTGCCGCTGCTCTTCGCCTTCGTATACCTGCTGACTGCTGCCAATATGCGCTGCTTCGGCGCCGCGATCGTCCTGAACGGTTTCGTGCTGATACTGGGGCTGATCGCAGGCGAAGGGAACCTGCCGTTCATCATCGGAATGATCGGTCTTGCCGTGCTTGCGGAGATCATCCGCGGAATCTGCGGCTACGACACGCTCAAGGGCGTGCGGCTGAGTTTCGTCCCCTTCGCGTTCTCGTTCTATACCTACTCCGCGCACTGGTGGACGGACACCGCGGGCTCCCTGGCCGCTGCAGTGGCGGAGATGCCCGCGGGCTATGCGGACACCATGGCGCCGGTGATCTCCAACATCCCAATGCTGGTCGTCGCGCTGATTCTGGTGATTCCGATTGCGATCCTGGGCATGAGGCTGGCCGAGAAGGTTCTGAAGAAGCAGGCCGCCAAGCTGAAGTGACAGGCGGCCCTTGGGAGGAAAAGCCTTGCGTTAGCGCGCCTCTAAAGGCGCTGGAGCAAAAGAAGCAAGAAGGAAGGAAATGAAACCCGACTACAAGAACTGGATGCCCAAGGGCATGGTGTGGACCGCAGTCTTCGCTACCATTGCGCTTCTCGCGCTGTTCATCATCTTCGGCCTGACTGGGATCGTATCCGGCACGCTGAAGACCGTGCTGTTCGTCGTGTTCCTCATCGGCACGATCATCGGACTTGGCGTCTCCATCTGGATGTGGCTGCTTTACCGCGCGTTCTCCTACAACGGGAAGCGACAGATGTCCAGGCAGATCATCGAGGGCATCGCGGAGCACGTGAAGCTGCCCGAAGGCGGCACGGGGCTCGACGTAGGTTGCGGCAGCGGCGCGCTCGCCATCGCCTGCGCCAAGCGAAACCCGAGCGCGATATTCGTCGGCATCGACCGCTGGGGCAAGGAGTACGCCTCCTTCAGCAAAGAGCTTTGCGAGAGCAACGCCGAGGCCGAAGGCGTGCGCAACGTCTCCTTCGAGCGCGGCAATGCGGTGGAACTGGACTTCGCCGACGAGAGCTTCGACGCCGTGGTCAGCAACTACGTCTACCACAACATCCCGTCGAGGAATCGCCAGGAGATCCTACTGGAGACGCTGCGCGTACTGAAGAAAGGTGGCACCTTCGCCCTCCACGACATTTTCTCGAAGTCGAGGTTCGGCGACATGCAGGCCTTTGCCGAACGCTTGAGGAGCATGGGCTACGAGCATGTCGAGTTCATCGACACCACCGATGGCACATTCATGACGAAGCGGGAAGCTATCTGGATGGAGCTCTACGGCTCCGCGCTGCTGGTCGGGAAGAAGTAGGGGCGTGATTGCAAAAATGCCCGTTTAGCGGAGGATACTGGTGTCTGGATCGCTCGCTACCCCACCCTGTTGATGGGCTCTTCGCCATCCGCCACGCGCGCGATGTTCTCCCATATCGTGGTCCAAGCGCGACGGAACATTCCCAAAGTGATGCCGCCGATGTGCGGCGAGAGGACGAGCCTTCGCGACGCCTCCTCGGAAAGGCCGAGCAGAGGGTGGTCGAGCTGCACAGGCTCGGGCGAGAGCGTATCGAGCCCAGCGGCCCCAATCGTGCCGTTCTCGAGAGCGCGCGCCAAGGCGAACTGGTCGACGATCTCTCCGCGTGCCGTGTTGATCAGGATGGAATCCGACTTCATCGATGCAAGGAATGCCTCGTCCACCAGGTTCTCGGTCTCAGGTGCAACTGGCACGTGGATGCTGACGATGTCGCACGTACTTGCGAGTACATCGAGTGGCATATAGCTCACGTCGAGCTCAGCCTCCCTTTCGGGGCTGCGGCGATTGCGATTCCAATATGCGACTTCGCAGCCGAACGCACGCAGCCTCAGCGCGGTCTGCGAGCCGATCGCTCCAAGGCCGATCAGGCCGACCTTGCAGTCGCCCAGCTCCCGCAGGCCTTCGACCATGAGGCGTTCCTTCATCTGGATCTGGCACCCCGCCCTGACAGCTGCGTCCCCTTCAACCGCATGGCGCAGGCACGCGAGCATCAGCAACACAGCCTGCTCGGCCACGGCACCGGCGTTGACACCCGCGTTGTTGCACACCGCTATGCTGCGCTCGGCCGCCGCAGCCACATCTATCGCATTGTAGGCCACACCCTCGGAGTGGATGAGCTTGAGGCTGGGAAAAGCGTCCATGAGCGCCGCGCTGACCGGGCTGATCGCGTCGGCCACGATGAAGTCGGCGTCACCAGCCTGCGCGATGATCTCCTCGTCGGATGCACCGCGCGGGGCCACGACAGCCTCCACGCGCTCCACGATGTCCAGGCTCGGCAGGAACTTCCGGAAGCGCTTCTCGTCTCCGATCACAAGCAGTTTCATGGTGCAACCTTTCTCGATGATAGCGGCAGGATCAGGTGATGCACCTTCCCACCAAGGGGATACGATGCAGCAAAGCGGAGATCGCCAACGAGATCGCGAACACTATTATTGCGATGAGCGGCACGGAGAGCACAGGGTTGATCGCCACTGGATTGAGAGGCGTGAGCATCATGAGCAGCCTTAGCACCATGATGTGCACGAGATAGACGCCGAAACTCCTAACCGAAATGAACTTGAACACGCGCACCGCCAAGGTCTCCTCGCCACCCTGGGCGCGAGCTGATCTCTTGTCGCCAACCTGCTTGAAGAACACGAAGATTGCGGCGGCTTCTAGCATGACCGGCAGCAGCATCCAATCGTAGAAGCCGTAGGCCTCCCCCGTCTGCAGCGAGATGAACCGCGAGTACAAAACGATGAACGCGAAGCTCGCAATGCCCAGCACATAGAGCACGCCGCGTTGCCCCTTGCCGTAGCTCTTCTGCGACAGGTAGTAGCCCAGCACGAAGTACGCCACGAACCACAGCGTCAGATGGAAGCGCATTTGCCCGTAGGCCTTCGACAGGCTGCTGAACGCCTTGGAGAGCTGCTCGATGTCGAGCACCGGCAGCAGCGAGCTCGCAAGCTCCTCGATCGTGGGAATGCAGAACGAGAAGATGAGCGCGACGATGACGAAATAGCGCGTTGCCTTAGGACTGGAGGTCACGCGCCGAAGAATCGGAGTCACGATGTAGAGCCCGACGATCATCCACAGGAACCAGAGGTGGTACTCGCCCTTCACGAGATGAGCGAAGATTTCAGACTTCGTATGGATGCTGTCCGTGACGTACATCCCGAAGAGGACGTAGGCGATCGACCAGACGATGAACGCGACGACGATGCGCACGACGTTCTTCTTGTAGAGCCTGCGTGTAGGAACCTCGCGGTCGGGGTCGAGGAAAAGCGCGCCGGAGATCATCACGAACATGGGCACGGACCAACGCACGAGGCTGTCATACGCGTTGAAGGCCTGCCAATCAAGGCTAGCGATGTCGACGGAATACCAATTGTTCGCCGCAACGTGGATGACGACGACGGAGAAGATGGCAAGCGTGCGAAGCACATCGAGGTAGACCTTGCGCTCTCGGCGCTGCTCCTCGATCGGCTTGCGCTCATGCCTCGGCATGCTCGCATATGCGCTTCCCGCTCCTCGCTCAGCCATGATTCCCTAAAGGTCCCTTGCTATGGTATATGCGTTCCTGACCGCAGTCATTATGTTGGCGACGCTGCTGCAATCGCCGATCATCTGGAACTGCGGAGCGCAGGGCGCGAAGGCGAAGGCCTCCTCAGCCAACGGTTTCTGCCCTGTGGCAATGATAACCGTATCCGCCTCGATCAGCCGCTCTTCCCCGCCTTGGGTGCAATACAGCCCCTCTTCAGCTATCCGCGAGGCCATGGTGTTGAACGTCACCGTCATTCCCCTGCGCCGCATCTCGCGCTTGACCGCGATGCGCTGTGAGCTCAACCCGGGCGCGCTGATGTCGGAGGCCATCTCGATCACCTCGACGTCCAGCCCCTCCATGTCGAGGAAGATGGCGAGCTCGCAACCTACCAGGCCGCCGCCGATGATCGCCATCCTCTTCCCCAGCCTCTCGGGGTTCGCGAAAGCGCATTGCGCAGTCACCACGTTGGGCGCATCGATGCCTGGGATTGGCGGCAGCGCCGGCTTGGATCCGATGCATGCTAGGATAACGTCGGGGCGCATCTCTTCCATCAACTCAAAGGTGGCCTCAGTGCCCAGCCGCACGTCCACTCCCGCTCTCTCCAGCTCGCGGGCCTGGAACTCCAGATAGCGCCGGAAATACCGCTTGAACGGCACTTTCTCTTCGCAGAGCATGCCGCCGCCGAGACGATCGCCCTTCTCCAGCAAGGTGACCGTATGGCCGCATTGCCGCGCGGTAAGGGCCGCCTGCATGCCGGCGATTCCACCGCCGATAACCACGACGTCCTTCTTGACCTTGGCCTCTGCGCCCTCTGGGAATTCGGCCTCACGGGAGGTCCTGGGGTTGAGCGCACAGGTCAGCTTGCCGGTCAGGATCGAGGACCAGCAGCTCATGCACCTGATGCACGGACGGATCTCGTCGTCGCGACCGGCGCGGGCCTTCTCCGGCAGATACGGATCGCAGAGCAGCGCACGCGCGCAGTTGACGAAGTCGGCCTTGCCCGAAGCGATGATCTCCTCCATCATCTCCGGGCGCGAGATCGAGCCCACCGTTCCGACCAGCGAGTGCTTCATCTCCCTCTTGACAGCCGCAGCGTACTCCACCAGCGCTCCCTCCTCTTGGAACATTGTGGGCGCGCAGGCCTGCCATTCGTCGTTGGAGAGCGTGCCATGAACGCCGAGCGACACATGGATTATGTCCGCGTGGCCGTCTAGCGCCTTGGCGTATTCGATGCCCTCGTCAAGGCCGTAGCCCTGGGTGAGCTCGGAAGCGCTGATGCGAAACTCGATGGGGAAATCCCTGCCGAGCGCCTCGTGAATCCTGTCGCAGATGGCTATCGCGAAGCGGGCGCGTCTCTCGCGGGTGCCGCCCCACTCGTCTGTGCGCTGGTTGGTGAACTCGCTGAAGAACTGCTCAGGAAGCCAGCCGTGGCCGCCGTGGATCGTAACCATGTTGAAGCCCTGGTTCTTGGCGTTTACCGCGGAAATCACATAGTTTTCAAGGATCTCCTCGATGTCGCGCTCGGTGTATGCGGTGATGAGATGACCGTCTACGACCCCTTCGGATGGCCCGAGATGCTTGCCACCATAGCGTCCGCAATGGGAGAGCTCGGCGGAGGCTACCGCTCCATGGCGCTTGACCTTATCCGCGATCTTGCCCATGTAGAAGAGATTGCGCGGGGTGAGCAGGTCGATGCATCTTCCACCGCGCGAGCCCCTGGGATGGTCCACCTGGCACTCGCCGACGCAGACGGATGCCGCGCCACCCTTGGCCTTCTCGGCATAGTAGTCGATGGCCTCGTCGGGCAACGTGCAATCATCCTTGATGTCCACCCATCCCGTGGGCGAAGCGAAGATCCTGTTCCTGAAAACCACATTTCCCACCTTGATCGGCGAGAACAGATGCGGATACTTGAGCATTTGCGCGACCTCCTTCGATCTGCCTGATCGCGTATTTCCTACATCGAATTATACGTGCAAGAACGTTTGCGACGCGAACGCTTAGACACTTTCCATTTAAGCTATAATGTATTTTGCGTGAGAATGCGCTATGCCAGCTTCGTTTGATGGAGAGCCATGATCACACTCGGGGCATTTCTTCAGATGCTCTTTGCCAATCCCATCCTGGTGATCATCATGGTCATCGTAATCGGCGCCACCGTGGTAAATGGCGCTTCCGCCGCTCCAAACGCCGTTGCAACCCTTGTGGGCACCCGTTCCGTCAAGCCCCAGACAGCCATCATCCTAGCAGCCATTTGCAGCGTCGTTGGCTTGTTCGTCATCTCGCTGTTCAATACCGCCGTAGCCCAGACCATCCTGAGCATGGTGGACTTCGGCGGCGATACCCACTATGCCCTGTTGGGCCTCTGCGCGGGCGCGGTGGCCATCATCGTCTGGTGCACCGCAAGCTGGTGGTTCGGCATCCCACCTCGAATTCGCATGCGCTCATGGCGGGCATCACCGGCGCCGGCGTCGCCATCACAGGCTTCGCAGGCATCAACGGACACGCTTGGCTGCTCATCCTGCTGGGCCTGGTCATCTCGAGCATATTGGGCTTTGGATGTGGATTGGTTCTGGCACGCCTAACCAAGCTGATACTCAGGGGTCTCAAGCGCAGCCATGCCGACCGAAGCTTCCGCATCGTGCAGATTCTCTTCGGAACCGTCGTCTCGCTGCTCCACGGCTCGCAGGATGGTCAGAAGTTCCTCAGCATCGCCTTCATGGGCATCATCCTGGCTTCCGGTGGCAGTCTCGCGCAAGTGGGAGGCACCTCCATGCCCATCTGGCTCATCCTCCTCATAGGAATCGCCATGGGCCTCGGCACCGCAGTTGGCGGCCGCCGAATCATCAAGACCGTGGGCATGTCCATCGCCAAGCTCGAAACCTACCAGGGGGCCTTGGCGATGATCTCCGCTTCGATCTGCATCGCCTTCGCAACTTTCACCGGCATCCCGCTCTCGGACGTGCACACCTGCAACACATCCATCGTGGGCGTGGGCGCTGAGCGCAACATCAAGAAGGTCAACTGGGGAGTCATCAAGCGCATGGTGCTGGCGTGGGTCATTACCTTCCCCGCCTGCGGCGTGCTCGGCTTCCTGATGACCAAGCTATTCCTGTTGTTCTAGCGGCGGGGTTCTCGCCAGCTCGCATTCAGCATTTTCGTTGGTAAAAGGGTAAAAAGAATGGCTCCTGAAGCCCTCGGAAACCATTCGCGAAGCACTGATCGGCTGGGTTAACCGCCCGCAATCGGGCTTAGTAGAACTCGCTTTCCTCGTAATAACCGTAGATCAGGTTGATGTCCGGCTCTTCCTCGTAGTGCGCAGGCTCCTCGTCGACTTCATCCTCCTCGAGCAGGATGAGGCCCGCGTTGAGATCGTTGTAGTCATCTTGGCAAAGGTGGTAGGTGGGCTCTCTCGGGGGCAGTTCCTCCTCGTCGATGATATTCAAGTCCCAAACGATCTTCATGGGTTCTTCCATGCTTGCCTCCGAAGTCTTGGCTGACCCGTGCCACCATTCCAGCGGCTTTCACTCATTAAAGGCAATTATAGCCTAGGCATTTGCTCCCCAAAGCACCCTCTCCCACTTTGCTCATATACCGCACGCTACTGGTGGTTTCGTGTTAAGATTGGTGCCGTAGCGCGCCTATCGCGCTGCCTCATTCCGTCATGTCCTATTTTCATGCATGGCACCGGCAAGCATCCGGGCATGCACCCACGAGGAGGATCAAACCATGAACGACAAGTACAAGTCGCCTGCCGATCTGCCCAAGCCCCAACCCCGCACCGATGACGATTTCGGCGTCGATGCCAACATCAACCTGGATACCATCGATGAGCACCTGTTCATCGACGGCGTTGTCTATCGCGATATGCGCCTGCTCGAGGATAGCTGCGAATTCGATAAGGTTGGCGGCGCTCGCGAGCTGGGCGTTTGCGTTCAGGGATACGCCATCACCCCGCTGCCCTACATCTTCGAGCTCGGCCCCATGCGTGTCGCAGGCGCCTATCGTTCTGACTGCCTGTTCAGCGTCGACTACGAAGGCGAGATCAACGCGCTGGCCGTGCGCCCCAACTACAAGGAGTCGCTCGAGATCGTCGAGAAGCTGTTCCCCCGCGACAAGGTCATCTTCCTCATGTGCGGCGGCGGCGGATATGCGGCAATGACGCGCTCGTGCCTCATCGCGCTGGGATACGACCCCGACAAGATCTACCACACTGGCGGAGGCTGGGATTATGCGGGCAAGTGCGGTGACACTATCGTGACGCTGAACGAGGACGGCACGCGAACCATCAACACGAACGGCCATGAGGTTTGGAGCATCGACTTCTCGAGGCTCACGCCAATCGACTGAAGTCGCAAAACTGGCCGCTGAGCGCGGCAAACCTTTGAAGCAAGCAATAGCGAAGGAGCGATGCACATGAAGGTTGTGATCGTAGGCGGCGTGGCTGGCGGTGCCACGGCTGCCGCCCGTTTGCGCAGGCTAGACGAATCCGTGGAGATCGTCATGATCGAACGCAGCGGGTTCATCTCGTATGCGAACTGCGGCCTGCCCTATTTCATCGGCGGCGTCATCGAAGATGCTGGCGAGCTGACGCTGCAGCCTCCCGAGAGCTTCGACGCGCGTTTCAACGTCGACGTTCGCGTGAAGCAGGAGGTGCTGAGCATCGACCGTACCGCAAAGACCGTGACGGTGCGCAAGCTCGACGATGGCACCGAGTACGTCGAGGGCTACGACAAGCTACTGCTGTCGCCTGGCGCCAAGCCGGTGCGTCCGCCGGTACCCGGTGCCGACGACGAGCGCATCATGACGCTGCGCACAGTTGAAGACACCCTGCGTATCCGCTCGTATATCGATGAGAAGCAGCCGAAGCGCGCCGTCGTGGTCGGCGGCGGCTCCATCGGCCTCGAAGTGGCTGAGAACCTCATCGAGTCTGGCATCGAAACCTCGCTCGTCGAGCTGAGCCCGCAGGTGTTCCCGCCATTCGACTTCGACATGGCGTGCATGGTGCATGCGCACTTGCGCGACCACGGCCTCGATCTGCGCCTCGAGACGGGTGCAAATGCCTTCGAGCGCCTCGAGTCTGGCGAGGGCATGCGCGTGGTGCTCTCGGACGGCAGCGCCATCGATGCCGATCTCGTGATCATGGGCGTGGGCGTAGCCCCCGAGACCACCTTGGCAGCCGACGCCGGCTTGGAGCTGGGCATCCGCAAGGCGATCGTGGTCGATTCTCACATGCGCACGTCCGATCCAAACATCTACGCGGTGGGCGACGCTGTGCAGGTCAAGCAGAGCGTAACCTGCCAGGACGCGTTCATCGCGCTGGCGGGACCGGCAAACAAGGAAGCGCGAATCGCTGCGACCAACATCGCGGGCGGAGACATGGAATACCTGGGCTCGCAGGGCTCGTCGATCCTCAAGCTGTTCGACCTCACGATCGCCGCGACCGGCCTCAACGAGAAGGGCGCCCAGGCGGCGGGCATCGACTACAAGGTCGTGGTGCTGCGTCCCGACTCGCATGCCGAGTTCTACCCGGGCGGAACCATGATGACCATGAAGGTGCTCTACGCCCCAGCCGATGGCCGCATCCTCGGTGCGCAGATCGTGGGATTCGAGAGCATCGACAAGCATATCGACGTATTCGCAACCGCGATCCGCGCGGAAATGACGGCCGACGACCTCGCTCAGCTCGACTTGGCCTATGCCCCGCCGTTCTCGTCGGCGAAGGATCCGGCCAACCTCGCAGGCTACGTCATCCAGAACCTGCGCGCCGGGCTCTTCAAATCATATTCGATCGACGAGTCCGAGGATCTGCCGCGCGACGGCAGCGTGACGCTCTTGGACATCCGCACGCCCGAGGAGTTCGCCAATGGAAGCCTCGATGGCGCCATCAACGTCTGCGTCGACGGCATCCGCGAGCACCTCGATGAAATTCCCAAGGACAGGCCGGTCTACGTGATCTGCGGCATGGGCATGCGCGGCTACGTCGCGTGCCGCGTGCTGGAGCAGCACGGCTACGACTGCAAGAACCTCATGGGAGGCTTCGCGTTCTACCGCGAGGTCAAGCGCGGCGGCGGACTGCGCAAGAAGTCGGCCACTGCGTGCGGCGCTGAGCTGTAGAGATCCCGCGCTGCGCACAACATAATGCCGAGTGGGCAGCTGCGATGATCCTGCAGCTGCCCTTCGTCTATCTGGCAGAGATGTCGAGGATGCTCGCTAGGCCTGCCTGCGAAGCCAACCCGAAAGAGCCATTCCTCTGGGTTGCTTTCTCTACGCTGGCACTGCTGCATCGGGTATGCTTAGACTGGGCAATCTGCAAAGACGGAAGCGGAGGAAGCGCACATGTACCAGACCGTATTCGAGATGTTCGCGGCGCAAGTCGCGGCGCGTCCCGATGCGCTTGCGGTGCAAGGCGAAGACCGCGCGCTCACGTTCTCACAGCTCGAGCGCATGGCGGCGGCAATCCAGTCGCTGCTGCCCGCCAAAGTGCAGCGCGTGGGCATCATCATGGACCACGGCGTCGAGATGATCGCGGCCATCCTCGGCGTGCTGCGCGCCGGTGCGGCCTATGTGCCCGTCGAGCCGAGCTTCCCCGATGCCCGCATCCGCTTCATGATGCAAGACTGCCAAGCCGATTGCATCCTCGCCCATGCGGAGTACGCGCACCGCTTCGACGGCATCGGCTCGGTGCCGATCGTTGCGATCGAGCACGGTTTCGAGGCGAAGGCGGCCACCGATGCCGTCGCACCGGTGCTGGTGCAGCCCAGCGATCTCGCCTACGTTCTCTACACATCGGGCAGCACGGGAAGGCCCAAGGGCATCGCCATCGAACAGCGCAACGTGTGCCATTATGCGCGCGCGTTCCACCACGAGTTTCAAAACGGGCCTGGCGACGTGATGCTGCAGCATTCGGTATGCACGTTCGACATCTTTGTCGAGGAGGTGTTCGCGACGCTGCTCAACGGCGCTGCGCTGGCCATTCCCACCCCCGAGACCCGCAACAGCGTTGAGGAGCTCATGGCGTTCATCGAGCGCCTTGGCGTCACGATGGTGTCGGGCTTCCCCTATCTGCTGATGGAGATGAACGACCTCGCAACGATTCCCGCGAGCCTGCGGCTGCTCATCAGCGGAGGCGACGTGCTGCGCACAAGCTATGTGGCGAATCTCGTGGACAAGGTTGCGGTCTACAACACCTACGGACCTTCCGAGACCACCGTCTGCTCGAACTATTTCCGGTGCACGCCGGGTAGCGAGCTTGCAGACGGCACGTATCCCATAGGGCATGCGGTGCTCGGCGCCACGGTTCGCATCCTCGATGGAAGCCTGCAGCCAGTGCCGACAGGCACTGTGGGTGAGATCTGCATTGGCGGCGATGGCGTGGGCCGCGGCTACATCGGCCATGCCAACATGCACGCCACCTCGTTTGCTGAGCGCCCTGATGGCACGAGGCTCTACCGCTCTGGCGACCTGGGTTACGAGCTGCCGAACGGCGACATCGCGTTCGTGCATCGCAAGGACAACCAGGTGATGGTGTGGGGGCAGCGCGTGGAGCCCGACGGGGTTCAAAGCGTGCTTTGCGAATGCGCTGGCGTGAAGACCGGCGTGGTGCGCGCATATCCCGATGAGCGCGGGATGGCCTCGTATCTGACGGCGTATTACGTTGCCGACGGCGATGTGTCCGAGGGACAGATCCGCGTCCAGATGGCCGCAGAGCTTCCCGCGTTCATGGTGCCCGAGCTCTTCGTGCGCCTTGAGCGGATGCCCCTGACCGCCAATGGCAAGGTTGACGTCGAAGCGCTGCCCAAGGTCGAGAGGTCGGGCAACGCAGGCAAGGCGAAGAAAGAAACGGAGCGATGAGCGAGATGGGCGACATGCGTAGCGCAGAAAAGCCGAATGTAACCGTGAAGCGCCTCAGCCTCGAGGACCTCGATCTTCTGATGGAGTGGCGCGAGCGCGTTCTGCGAGAGGTGTTCGAGCTGGCTGACGATGCCGACATCGACGAGCTCATGGATCAAAACCGCAGCTACTACGAGCGTCATCTGCCCGACGGATCTCATGTGGCCGTGCTAGCTCTCGATGCCGAGCGCGACGGCGAACCCGTTGGCTGCGGCGCGCTTTGCCTCTACGATGAGATGCCCTCCCCTGACAACCCCACTGGCCTATGCGCCTATCTGATGAACATTTACACGGTGCCCTCCGCACGCAAGCAAGGCGTGGCCGGCGTACTAGTCGATTGGCTCGTGGCCTATGCCCACAAGGCGGGAGCGGGGAAGGTCTATCTCGAAACCACCGATGCGGCGCGGGGCATCTATGCCGCGCGTGGATTCATCGAGATGAAAGACTATCTGACACTAGGCGAGCGCTAGAGATTTGCGGTCGCTGAGATCGCGATATCATGGAACGTCAATTGCATCTCCAGCTTGCAAGCGGACGGCACTTGGCATAAAATATGAAATCGACATTCAATTTCAATATTCGGCAGGAGCAATCACGGCGCGGAGGGGCACATATAGAACGAAGCAGCGCGATGCCATTGCTTCATACCTGGCAGAAAAGGCCGATCGATACCTGAGCGTCGACGAGGTGTGGGCTGGGGTATCCGCGGGGCCCGAGAATGCCGGTCGCTCGACCGTGTACCGCACTCTCGAGGCGATGTTCGCAAGCGGAGCTGCCCTTAAGGCGATGACGCCGAGCGGCGAAGCCCGCTACCGAATGGCTGTCGGCGATGCCTCTACGCAGCTCGTGTGCCTGAATTGCGGACATGCGCTACCGCTTGACTGCAGCATGTTGGCTGATTTCTCGGCACACATGCTCGATCACCATGGATTTAAAATCGACGCAACGCGCACTGTGCTCTACGGGATATGCGAGAAATGTCGGGAGGAATCGCGATGAACCTTGCCCTTCTCCCACATCGCAAGAGCTCATCGTGGCCTCGTAGGCTTAGCGCTGCCATGGCAATCCTGGCAGCTGCAAGCGCCATCGTCATCGAGGCGCTCCATGGCCACGAATGCACTGGAGATGGCTGCGTTTTGTGCCTTGTCGCAACGCTGGCCAGCGGACTGCTGATTCTGTGCGTCGGCATCGTCGTCGTCCAGCCCATCATCCTCGCGCTGGCACATGCGCGACCAGCGCAATCGAGGAAGCTGTTGGCAGACGCTACCTGCAAGATGCTTCCATTTGGCTTCGCTGCTGCGTTCAAGGCTGCAACCCCACTATCTTTGGGAGTCATGCTCCGCATCTAACCGACACCCCAACGGACATGCTTTGCCTGGAAATCCAGCTGAAAGTTACAAGGCGATGCGGTCCTGTGGACCGCAAAAAGGGGTGTATCCACTATGAAACGAATGATTATCGCCGTCGTTGCGACGGCGGCGCTGTGCATGGGATTGATTGTCGGATGCTCGGGTACGAGCCAAAGCTCGCAATCCGATTCAAACGATTCATCGCAAGAGAAGATCAATGTCGTGTGCGCAACGTTTCCAGCATACGACTGGACGCGCGAGATCGTCGGAGACCGGAGCGATGCCTTCGAAATAACCTATCTGATGGGCAGCGGCGTGGATTTGCATAGCTATCAGCCGACAGTCGAAGACGTCGCGAAGATCTCCGATGCCGATCTGTTCATCTATGTCGGAGGCGAGTCCGATGAATGGGCGGAAGATGCCGTCGAGGAGGCGGCAAACCCCGACCTGCACGTTGTGAGCATGCTCGATGCGGTTGGCGACGCTGCAGTTGAGGAGGAGATCGTCGAGGGCATGGAAGCCGAAGAGCACGAGCATGGCGAAGCCGATCACGAGGACGAAGGCGAAGAGGGCCCGGAGTACGACGAGCATGTGTGGCTCTCGCTGAGGAATGCACAAGTGCTGGTGGATGCGATAACTGCGGAGATTTCCGATATCGATCCTGAGCATGCTGGCGTTTACAAGGAGAATGCAGAGGTTTACAAGGCAGATCTGGCTGAGCTGGACAGCCGCTATGCGAATGTCGTGGCGGCGGGTGCGCACGATACCATTGTATTCGCCGATCGATTCCCGTTCCGTTACCTGGTAGACGACTACGGCTTGAAGTACTACGCCGCATTCGTCGGCTGCTCGGCCGAGTCAGAAGCGAGTTTCGAGACCGTAGCCTTCCTTGCGCAGAAGGTCGACGAGCTGAATCTGGGATGCGTTCTCGTAATAGAGAGCTCCGATCAGAAGATAGCGCAAACTGTCGTGAATACCACGCAGGGCCATGATCAGGAGATCCTCACCATGGATTCATTGCAATCCGCAACCGATGCCGATATTGCAGAGGGCAAGACCTACCTCGAAACGATGGAGAACAACCTGTCCATTCTGTCCAAGGCGTTGAAGTAAGGAGACGCTATGGCATACCTCTCATGCGAATGTCTCTCTGTGGGCTACGGCAACACGCCTGTTGCAGAAGGCATTTCATTCTCGGTGGACTATGGCGATGCCGTGTTCATCGTGGGTGAGAACGGCGCGGGCAAATCCACGCTGGTGAAGACGCTGCTAGGGCTACTGCCCCCGCTCTCTGGCGATATGAGCTTCTGCGATGGAGCCTCGGCGGGCAAGATAGGCTATCTGCCCCAGAAGGCCGAATCTCAACGAGATTTTCCCGCTTCCGCATGGGAGGTTACCCTTTCAGGCCGTGCGGCCCGATTGGGGAACCGGCCCTTCTATTCCAAGGTGGATCGCGAGGCAGCCGAGGAGGCTCTGCGCAAGGTAGGGGCCATCGCGCTGAAGGACAAGCCATTCGGCTCCCTCTCAGGTGGCCAGCAGCAGCGCGTGCTTCTGGCGCGTGCGCTCGCTGGAGCACCAAGTCTGCTCGTACTCGATGAGCCGACGACTGGACTAGACCCGGAGGCATCAGAGTCGCTCTACCGCACCATCGACGACCTTCGTTCTCAGGGCGTAGGCGTGATAGCGGTGACGCACGATGTTGCTGCTGCGATGCCACACGCCACGCACGTGCTCGAGATGAGCGGAGGAACTGCGAGATTTCTTGCAGTCGAATCCCCTCGTGGAGGCGATGCCTGATGGGAGCGTTTGAGCAGCTTATAACCTACCTGTCCTATCCATTCGTCGTGAACGCGCTTGTCGTAGGCGTGTTGGTAGCCCTGTGCTCATCTCTTCTGGGAACGACGCTCGTGATGAAACGGCTGTCCTATATCGGCGATGGCCTAAGTCACGTTGCATTCGGCGCCTATGCAGTGGCAGCCGTCGTCGGCGTCACGCGGGATATGATGATCATCGCGCCGGTAACGGTGCTTGCAGCCGTACTGTTGCTAAGGCGAGGCCAGTCGGCCAAGGTAAAGGGCGATGCGGCGATTGCCATGATGTCGGTGACAGCGCTCGCAATAGGCTACCTCATTATGAACGTGTTCGGCACGCGCTCGAACGTCTCGGGAGATGTGTGCACGGTCCTTTTCGGATCTACCTCGATTCTCACCCTCACGCCTTTCGACGTCGCTGCATGCGCGGTCATGTCGGTCGTGGTAGTGGCAGGCTTCGCGCTGATCTACAACCGGGTGTTCGCCGTCACCTTCGACGAGGCCTTCGCAAGAGCTGCAGGATTGCCCGTAGGGCGATATAACCTCGTCATTGCAATCATGGTCGCCCTCGTCATCGTCGTCGGCATGAACCTGGTCGGAGCGCTTCTGCTCTCCGCCCTCGTCGTGTTCCCAGCGCTTTCCGCCATGCGGGTTTGCCGCACATTCAAGGCAGTCACCGTTATTGCAGCTGCGATAGGGGTGTCGTGCGCGCTTGTCGGCATGCTCGCATCGATCATGCTCGGCACACCAGTTGGATCGACGATCGTGGTACTCGACGCACTCGCCTATGCATCTTTTTGCGCGATCGGATTCTTGAAAAGGAGAATATGATGAATCTCTCGAGAAGCATCGTCTCGATAACCTTTGCCACAGCCTTGATGGGCATGCTGATCGTGGGCGGATGCTCTGATGACGCCTCCCGTTCCGCGCCGTCACAGCAACAGGGCGTCTCCGACATCTTGCAAGAGCAGAAGCAGAGCGGCGAATCAGATGGGCAAGGGGCCTCAAACGGAACGCCTCGAAGCGGCCTGTTCCCTGCCGATGCCGAGCCAACCTACTCGAAAGTGGACTACGACCTCACGAAGATGGGGTCTGACATGGTGTATGCAACGGTAAACGACATGATGGTCAACCCCTCATCATACGAGGGGAAAGTCATCAGGATGTCGGGCGTCTACTATCACAGCCGCGATGAAAGAACGGGAAACGACTACTTCTTCGTTGTAATCCAAGATGCAACGGCGTGTTGCTCCCAAGGTCTCGAATTCGTATGGGGCGACGGCAGCCGTAAGTGGCCGCAAGACTACCCCGAAGACGGGTGCGAGGTGACGGTTACCGGCGTGTTCGAAATCTACATGGAAGACGAATTCAAATACGTTCACCTTACGAAATCAAGCTTGGAAAAAGCCTAGCGGGCGGATTCGCCTAGGATGGCGGTGGCAGGATTCTGCAACAGCTGACGGCAACTAGCCGGTGTTAGTGTCTTCCTATCGGCGAGCAAACGGAACTGGCATCCTTTGCCCTGCTCAATCGCGCAAAATGGCAGCGACAAACTAGCTGTGCGCGATGTCGTATAGCGCCTGCATATCGGGCGGCAGCTTGTCAGGCAGCATGGACTGCAGGCGATCCTCATCTCCTTCGGCGATGGCCGTATCGTAGTACCAGCACTTGAACTCGAGCATGGCAAGCGTCTTGCGCAGCTGATCCATCTCCTCGTTTACGGCCTCGCGCCTGCGCTCGAATAGCTCCTTGCGTTGCGGATAGGTCGTTGGACCCTCCGTGCACCATTGCATGAAGAGCTTGATGTCCTTGATTTCTAGCCCCGATGCCTTCAGGCACTCGATGACGCGCAGCGCCTCCAGCTCGGTCTCCCCGAACTTGCGGATGCCGTTCTTGCGCTCCATGGTCGGGAACAGACCCTCTTTGTCGTAGTAGCGCAGAGTCGAGATTGGAAGGCCGAACATCTCCGAAACCTGACCGATGGTGTACATGGGATCATCTCCAAATAATATCTTGACCTAAAGTTAGGTTTATGTTTTAGAGTTACACTATACCCGAAAACGCAAGAGATTTCAAACGTTGAAAGGATTGGAATGGCCAAAAACCTCTACGAAGATGGCGCTGAACTGACACATGAGCAAATCGAATACTTCATCGAGCGCATGAACTCGGGCGATGAGGTCGAAGCAGGCTCGCTCGAACATCGTTTGATGACCGCCGCTTCCGAGCGGGCGATGCGCATCACCTCGCGTATGAATTCATCATTCACGAGTCTGTCCGATACGCGCAAGCAACTCGAAGAGCTGTTCATGCAACCGCTTCTCGAAGATGTGGGGCTATTTCCGCCGTTCACAACAGACTGCGGTCTGAACACTCACTTGGGCAAAGGCGTGTTCATTAATTCGGGCTGCCGATTCCAAGACCAAGGCGGCATCTTCATCGGCGACCGTGCGCTCATCGGACACAACTGCGTCATAGCCACGCTCAATCACCACATGGATCCCGCCAAACGGGCCAACCTGCTCCCCTCGCCCGTGCATATCGGATCCGATGCATGGCTTGGCGCCAATGTAACCGTCTTGCCTGGCGTGACCATCGGCGACGGAGCGGTGGTAGCCGCGGGTGCGGTTGTCACCAAGGACGTTCCCGCGCGCACGGTTGTAGGCGGCGTACCGGCCAAAGTCATCAAGAAGCTGTGAATCTCGCAGCCGCATTTGCATTTCAACATCGGCAGAAAGGAAAGACCATGATGGATACTGAGAAGCTCGAACTCGTACAGGAATGGGACAAGGTGTTCCCTCGCGATGAGCGCGTCGACCATTGCAAGGTGACGTTCATCAACCGCTACGGCATCACGCTTGCGGCGGATCTCTACAAGCCGAAAGGCGCTGAAGGCAAGCTCGCAGCCATTGCAGTAAGCGGACCATTCGGTGCTTGCAAAGAGCAGTCCAGCGGCCTTTACGCGCAGGAGATGGCAACGCGCGGCTTCTTGACCATCGCCTTCGATCCCTCCTTCACAGGCGAGAGCGGCGGAAAGCCCAGGCGCATGGCCTCCCCCGACATCAACACCGAGGACTTCTGCGCGGCCGTGGACTACCTGAGCTGCCGCGACGACGTCGACGCCGAGCGCATCGGCATCATCGGCATCTGCGGCTGGGGAGGCATGGGAATCAACGCCGCGGCGCTTGACCCGCGCATCAAGGCCACCGCAGCCATGACGATGTACGACATGACGCGCGTGACGCGCGAAGGCTACTTCGGAAGCACCGATAGCAAGGAGGCCCGTGACGAGCAGCGTGCAGCTTGGGCGGCGCAGCGCACGGCCGAATACAAGTCCGGCAGCTACGAGCGCGGAGGCGGAGTCATCGATCCCCTACCCGAGGATGCGCCCTATTTCGTCAAGGACTACCATGCGTATTACAAGACCCCGCGCGGCTACCACGAGCGCTCAGGCAACTCGACCGATGGCTGGAACGTCACCGGAACCGTCTCATTCATCAACCAGCCCATCCTCTCGATGGCAGGCGAGATCGACAGCCCAGTGCTGATCGTCCATGGCGAGAAGGCGCACTCCCGCTACTTCAGTGAAGGCGCATTCGAGCTGCTCACGGGCGACAACAAGGAGCTCTTGATCATCCCCGGCGCAAGCCACGTGGATCTCTACGACAACTTCGAGGCCATCCCCTTCGACAAGCTGCAGTCGTTCTTCGAGGAGAACCTGTGATCGGCACGACGGAGATTCCCCCTGGAGGGCGCTCAGGAGCTAGCCTCGTACGCCTTTCGCAGCAAAGCGGGCATGCAGGAGAACATCTCGCGGGCTAGCTGATCTGGCGTCGCCGCAATCTGCCCATTGAGCCAATCGACGACGCATCCAACGTTTGCGTGCGCGAAATGCCGCGCTTCGAACGCAGGGGCGAGCGCAAGCTGCGAGACCCCGAGATAGCGTTTGAGCGCGGCTTCGTTGGCCTCGATGCTGAATTGGATCAGGTAGCGGAAGATCGAATTCTGCGAATCCTCCTCGAATGCACGGCGATAGAATGCCCTGCGCTCCCAGAGACGGCGGTGTGCCTGCGCGTAGAGCTCGACCGAATAGGGCGCTCCGATCTCCGCTGCCATGCTGTAATCGCGCTCGAACATCCAGGCAACAAGATCGTATTTGTCCTTGAAGTGGTAATAGAACACGCGCCGCTCCACTCCGCAGCGGGCGCAGAGGTCTGCGACGCGCACCTTCGATAGCGGCATGCGTTCCATCATGGACTCCAGCTCGTCGGCGAACATGCCCTTCGTGTCCCGCGTGGTTCGCATTGTTCCCCTTCCCCGCAAAACAATTCTACTATCCGTACATATTAGCAAAATGTACGGATAATTCTTAAAATGCTAGCGCTATTCTGCAATCAAGAAAAGACGATGAGAAGGAGAAGGTGCCATGCATTTCACAGAACCAGTCTACCGCAATCCCTACTGGCCCACCTGGCCGCTTCTGGAGGTCACTCGTGGTTGCACTCACAACAAGTGCAAGTTCTGCACTATGTACAAGAACGTTCAGTTCGGCATGTCTGACATGGAGCAGATCGAAGAGGATCTGCGCGAGCTCGCCGCCACGAATCCGCATGCACGCACCATACAGTTGCTCTCCGCGAACCCGCTGGTGCTCTCCTACGACAAGATGGCACCCATCTTGGAGAAGGTGAACGAATACCTGCCGGAGATAGAGCATATCTATCTGGCAGGCCGCGTGAGCGATCTGCGCAACAAGACTGTAGAGCAGCTCAAGGCGCTCAAGGACCTCGGCATGAATGAAATATCGCTCGGAACCGAGAGCGGCGACGACTGGACGCTCGACCGCGTGAACAAGGGCTATCATGCCGAAGACATCATCGAGCAGTGCGCGAAGCTGAACGAGGCGGGAATCGTCTTCTGGCACACTTTCCTAAACGGTGCAGCTGGGCGTTCGCACAGCCGCGAGCACGCTATCAACTCGGCCAAGGTGTTCAGCCAAACCAAACCCATGCTCGTGGGCACGGGCGGGCTCATTCTGTTCCCAGGCACACCGTTGCTAGACGAAGCGCGCGCAGGCGAATTCGACCCGCTTGATGAGCGCGGAATGCTCGAGGAGCTGCTGCTGTTCGTCGAGAATCTAGAGTGCGACTGCGAGTTCATCACACACCACACCATCGGCGGCATGAACCTGACTGGACCGAATTTCCTAAACCGCAAAGAGGGCATCGTGGCCACTCTGCGCAACGAGATCGAGAGCGGCGACCTAGACCAAATGGCACGCCGACGCTCGATGAAAAGATCGCTGTAGGAAGGGGCGTAACCATGGCAAAGGAGAGCAACGCAGGCAAGACATTCCTGGATATGGCGCGCGAACGCTGGAGCGTGCGCAAATTCAAGCCAGAGCAGATCAGCGAAGAGCATATGGCGCGCATACTGGAGGCTGGCCGCAACGCGCCGAGCGCGTGCAACTACCAGCCCCAACGCGTATTGGTGCTGCAATCAAGCGAAACAATCGCGCAGATGCGCTCCATCACGCACTGGGCGTTCAATGCGCCCACGATCCTGCTCGTATGCGCCGATCTGACTGAATCATGGAAGAACGTCGATGGTTGCGATTCGGCCGAGGTGGATGCCACCATCGCCCTCGACCACATGATGATGGAGGCCTGGGAATGCGGTGTGGGGAGCACTTGGGTTCGCGGTTTCGACGAGCGCGTATTCCGCAGGGAGTTCGACCTGCCATCAACGTGGAAGGTAGTCGCAATGATGCCCATGGGCTATCCGGCCGACGATGCCCGCCCTTCCGGATGGCATTTCAAGCGCAAGGACGTTCAGGAACTCTGCCGGTTTATCTAGACACGGTTTGCGATGACGTGGATGCGCGGTAAACGCGAGAAGGGCGATATTTCCCGAGACGCCTAACCTCGAAATCCGCGCTCATTCCACTGCCCTGAGCGTCTAGCGCTTATTCTTAGGCTTCGGCAGCTCGGCAAGCATACCGGAGACCACTTCGGCGATGCGCACGGAGTCCTCGATGTCGACGAGGATCATGTGCTTCGCGCCATCATAGGGAATCTGCTCCTCGGGGAAAGCGGCCCTGGCAGCTGGCGTATCCTTCAGGAGGAAGCGATCGTCGTAGATGCCGCCGAATAGAACGTCCTCGCTGTAGAGCAGATATTCTCCCATCATCTTCTTGTGAGAGATTTCGGGAACGTCTCTGAGCAGATCCAACACGTATTCCAGATATTCAGCGCTACTGGCCATGGCACCTCCTAGTTACGAGCACCATCATATCGCAATATTCGACAACAGACGGGATTTAAAAGTTCGCCAGAGCTTGATGAACTCGCTGCAATGCGTGACTCACGGTTTCCCATTATTCAAAACAGCCCAAGTTAATGAGGAATTGCCAAGTATAATGGCGAAATGGAAGCGGGGCGTAAGAAAGATTTGTCTTGGGGGACAGCATGCACGAATTGATGGACGATCCGTTTTATGAAATTCTCAAAGAATATGATGATCTGGTTGTTGAATACTTTCTGCTTTCGAATGAGCAGCACTACGCAGGTTATATGTCACACAAATTTGCGGTGCTGTCTGCAATGCTGAAATTAATCGAACGCGATATCGACTGCGAGCTCAGGTGCGATGGATATCCTCTGAACATGGTTGCGTGGAGCTTGGACATGGGCAAGGCGAAGGCCCAGCCGATTGATGCGGCATCGCTTTTCCATATGCCGGAAATAAAGCGCGTAGATCATTCTGACAAAAAGTGCTATGACGGTGGATGGCCGACAGACAATGATGGAGGGCAGATTCCGTATTGGTATGCATTTTTGGAACCGCCCCATGGAACCGGTCCTGTAAAAGAAAACGGGAAGACGATTCGCAAAGCATATGGCCAGGAAGATTTCAAAATCGTGAACCGCGCCCTGTTTCCACAGGGCACCGATGAGCTGGAAGCCTACGAATGGACTACGGATTGGTCGAATTACTTCGACGACGGACATGAGTGGTGGGGTGCCGCCTGCTGGAGCGTCTACGACAAGAAAATGGATCGGTACGCTGTCATCATGGCATCGGCAACAGACTGACATTCGGAGAAGAACATGGCTTTCGATTTCAAGAAGGAATACAAAGAATTCTATATGC
The DNA here is from genome assembly GCA_024698685.1 of bacterium. Classification (GTDB taxonomy): domain Bacteria; phylum Actinomycetota; class Coriobacteriia; order Coriobacteriales; family CADBOM01; genus RGIG5709. Next base: position 3,934 of record JAILQZ010000036.1, on the reverse strand, counting down.
CTAAGAGCAAGCCGGAGATCGTGAATGTTCCGAAGGCAAACTACATTGCCGTTCGGGGTGAAGGCGATCCCAACGAAGAGGGCGGCGAATATCAGCAGGCAATCGACGTTTTATATGCAGTTGCCTACACGCTGAAGATGAGCTACAAGACCGACTACCGCATCGAAGGGTTTTACGACTATGTTGTTCCTCCGCTGGAAGGCTTTTGGTGGCAGGAAGGTGTGAACGGGGTCGACTACAGCGACAAATCCGCTTTCTGCTGGATTTCCGTGATCCGGCTACCCGACTTCATTGCGAGAAATGACTTCGATTGGGCTGTGGAAACGGCTGCGAGAAAGAAAAGGCTGGACTGTTCCAAAGCTGAGTTTCTGACAATTGACGAGGGGCTTTGCGTGCAGATCATGCACATCGGCCCATTCGATGACGAGCCTGCAAGCGTCGAATTGATGGATCGCCATATTGCCGAAAACGGATACGAAAACGATTTCTCCGACACTCGCGCACATCACGAGATCTATCTTTCCGATGCGAGAAGAGTTGCTCCGGAGAAATGGAAGACGGTCATACGACATCCGATCAGGAAGAAATGACGAGGGCGCCGCATCTGCGGTGCCCTTTCAGCTTGCAAGACAGTAGAGATTGTTCTGGCTATTCCCACTCTTTGATGTATCGGCAGTCTGATTTGCTTCTTGGCGCTTTCCGATGCTCTGCCGTATCATAAAGTGGCAGAAGCGCTTTTGGCTACACTCGGATTAAACGTCAATGCGGCGTCAAAGAAGTCGCGATGAGCTTCTTTGACGCCGCTTGATAAATCAATAAGTAGTTTGAGATTAAAAGCTCGTCCAACCGCCGTCGACGTTGAGTTGCGCGCCATTGACGTAATGCGCCTCGTCGCTGATCAGGTACAGGATGGCGTTGGCGATGTCCTCGGGCCAGCCGGTGATGTTGTTGCCGTCGTAGTCGACTCCAAGTGCTACGGCGCCGCGTACGTTGTACAGCTCGTTGCCCTCGAGGTCCATGACATCGCGGTCAGGCCACTTCTCCATCGCGTTGGCGAGGATGTCCGTGACGCACGCACCCGGGTTCACGACATTGGTGCGCACGTTGCGGAAGCGGTAGGTGTGTGCGAGGTTGCGCGCAAGGCCCAAAACCGCATGCTTCGACGTGATGTAGGCCGCACCGGCAGAGGAGCCGACCTGGCCTCCCACTGAGCCGACGATCACGATGCTCGCCGGCAGGCCCTCGTGATCCCACAGAAGCGGCAGGCAGTCGCGACACATGCGGAAGCACGAGTTCACGTTTACGTCCATGACATAGTCGTACAGCTCGTCGTCGGTCTTGTGCGCGGGGCACATGAGGTCGAGGACGCCTGCGATGTAGAGCAGGCTGTCGAGCGTGCCGAACTTCTCCTTCGCGTAGTCGATGGCCTCTTGGCGCACAGAGGCATCGTTGACGTCTCCCGCCACGAAATGCAGCGTACCAGGGCCGTCCGTAAGCTCCTCGTCCTCGATGAGCTCCTCCATGGCCTCCTCATTGATGTCGAGGACGATGAGGTCCGCGCCTTGGCGGTACAGCGCCGCGACCGTCGCCGCGCCCATGCCGCACGCGCCGCCCACGACCAGAATCTTGCGTCCTTCGTTCGTGCTCATGACAATCTCCTTCCTAGCACCATTTGGGCTCTACGATGACGGCCGGCGAGTCGTTCGGGCCGATGGTCACGCGCGTGCCGAGCGGCACCTTGCGCGCATCGACGATGCCGAAGCCGATGTTCTTGTCGACCGTGTACCCGTAGATCATCTGGCGGCATATGCCGACGGGGATGCCGCGCTTGCGGATTATCTCGTTCTGCGCGATGTCCTCGTAGCTCTCGCGCTCGATCTCGATGCCGACGAAGGCGCGCTTTTGGCCCTCTGCCTGCGCTGCTTCGAGCGCCTCCTTGCCGAGGAAGTCCTTGTCCATGCGCACCGACCAGCCGAGATTCGCCTCGTAGGGGGTGAGGCCCTTGTAATCCTGGCGCAGCGCCATGCCCTTCTCCATGGGAAGCGAGCGCACGTAGACCTCGAGCGTTTTCAGACGCGGCGCGTCATACTTGGCGGCTGCTGCTTCGATGGCATCGGAGATGTCGGCCGAATCCTCGCGTGCGCAGTAAATCTCATATCCGAGCTCGCCGGTGAACCCGCCGCGGTCGACGCTCACAGCGATGCCGCTGATGACAGTGTCGATGATCTGGAAGCGCTTGAGGTCGTCGACCGCATCGACGACGAGCTCGTCCATGACCTTCACAGAGTTCGGGCCTTGGATGGCGTACATGTCGATCTCCTGGGTGATGTCCTCGTAGGCGACCTCGAAGCCATCCGCATGCGCGTCGAACCACTTCACTGCATGCGGACCGTACAGCGTGGAGAGCCACCACAGCCCCTCGGCCTTATGGAAGACCACGAGGTCGTCGATGATCCCGCCGTCCTCGTCGAGCATCGTCGTATACTTGCCCCGGCCGACGGGAAGGCCAGCGATTGAGTTGACGAGCATCCAATCGAGGAACTTCTCGGCGTCTTCGCCGGTCACCTTCACGAGGTCGTGCGTCCAGCGGTGCCAGGCAGCGTTCTCGCGTACGGCGGTAGCCTCACCGCGGGCGATTTCGTCTTCTTTGAACAGCATCTCTCTACCTCCTTACAGCGCTCGGTCGTCGACCTTGCGGCCCACGTTGATGATGAAATCGTCGTCGTCCTCATCGATCCAGACGGACCACTCAGGCGAGACGAGCGTATGGCAGGCGCCATTCCACTGGGCCTCGTAGCCGAGCGTGATCTCGTCGAGCGGGGCCATTTCGAAGCGGCCCGTGAACGTTTCCTGGTCGACGCGGATCTCGACGCCGTCGGCATCAAAGGCCTCGAACTCGTAAGGCACGAGCTGGCAGCCGAGGATTGCCTGGATATAGGCGCCCATGACGCGCGGGTCGTTGTCACCGATCTCGCGGGGGATGTCGAGCCAGTTGCGCAGGCCCTCGCGCGCGAATGGATCGATGAAGGAGTTCTTGCCCGCGGTGGCGAACACGATCTTGAGGATGCGCTCGAACTCGTCATCATCGTCTGCCATGTCGCGGATGGCAATCAGAGGGAAGCTGATCGACCAGACCCAGCCCATCTGGGCGACCCAGTTGTACTGCCACTCCAGCGAGTTCTCCTCGCCGAAGGCGTTCGTGTACTGGCCGTTGCGCAGGCCCTGGGCGTGCTTGACTCGGCGCTCGGGCGGCGTGTCGTGAACAGGCAGGAACGCCTGGCCGCGATGGTCGAGCCAATCCTGCTTCGCGAGGTCGAAGGTGTCACGGCGCTCGGAGACTACGCGGCAGTGCGGGTTTCCGCAACCGCGCGCCTCGCACATGTTCAGCGCCACGTCGTTGGTGATCTCGCCGTGCTCGCCGCCGGCGGCGATATCGAAATTCGCCGTGAACATAGCGGTCGTCATGTTGCACATCTCGGAGCCGACGATGTCCCACGGGCAGGAGTCTAGCTCCTTCTCCACGCGATCCTCGGTGAACTGGATGACGCGACCGGCCATATCCTCTGCCTCATCGCCGTAGTCGCCCCAGATGGCGCCGATCCAGGCGGCGCGCTTCACGAGCTCGGGGATGTTCCACTCATCGTAGAAATCGTTCAGGTAGTCGAACAGCTCTTCCTCGCTGCCCGAGCAGGCGGCGCAGTTCATCATGTTCGCGATCTCGCAGATCTGCGACGTGCGGTCCTCCCAGTCGTCGTTCAGGATGCGCATCACCTGGAAGATGTTCGCGGAAAAAGCCGCGATGGTGCGGAGGCAGTAACTATACGCCTCCTTCTCGGGGATGATCTTGCCGAATGCGGTCTCGACGCCGCGGTGCGTATCGACGTGTTCGAGCAATGCCATAACCACTCCTCTCAATTGGTTGCTTCATGGCGGG
>JAILQZ010000029.1 GCA_024698685.1 bacterium | reverse complement strand
CATCCCGAGGCGGTCAGCCCGCTGGAGCGTTGCGAGGCCATCAAGGCCGGCTACTTCATGGACCGCGCGGAGCACTCGGCCAAGCTGCAAGCCCTGACCAAGGTGCTGGACGCCCTGCCGGAGAGCCCCGAGAAGCCGCTGAGGCTGGTTACCACGGGAATCCTCGCGGACTCCCCCGCCCTTCTGGGCATCTTGGCAGAGCGGGGCATCGCCATCGTCGACGACCAGGTGGCCCAAGAATCCGGCTTCTTCCGCACCGATGTCCCCATTACCGCTGATCCTGTGGCCGGCATGGCCCAGCGGTTGGCGATGCTGGAGGGATGCTCCATCCTCTTCGACCCCGAGAAGGAGCGCGGGCGCGAACTGGTGCGCTTGGCGCAGGACGCAGACGCAGATGGAGTGCTGTGGGTAATGGCGAAATTCTGCGACCCGGAGGAATTCGACTACGTGCCCGTGAAGAGGATGCTCGACGAGGCCGGCATTCCGCTGCTCGCAGTGGAATACGATCAGCAGGCAGGCAGCTTCGAGCAGGCACGCAGCGCTATCGAGGCCTTCGCCGAGATGCTTCGCGGATAGCGCGCTAAGCTGGCGCATGGTTAATGGCAGAGGGCTGGATCCTTGGACCCAGCCCTCATTCTTATCGGGTTCCCAAAAGCCCTACTCGACGTCCTTGCCCGTCTTCTTGTTGCGGAACATGAGCATCATCACGATGCAGCCGATGACGAGATCGATCGCCGAGCCGATGTACATGCCCGCGAAGCCGATGTAGTCGATGACGTAGCCCCAGAGGACGTTGCCGAAGGCGACGCCGAGGTCGCAGCCGATGTAGAACGTCGCGCTAGCCGCTCCGCGCCTCTCGGCAGGCGCACGCCTGAGAGCCTCGGACACCATGCACGGCTGCGGCATCGCGCACGCCAATCCGTAGAAGACGCCTGCGGTGATCAGGCCAACCGTGTTCGGAATGATGATCGGGAGCAGTACGCCGATGACGCCCAGGAGAAACGACGGGATCATCAGCGTGGTGAACTTGTAGCGGTCGATCAGCTTGGCGCTCGAGAAGCGGATGACGATCATGATGCCAGCCGCCACGATGAAGAACGCGCTGATTCCGCCGATGCCATTGATCTCCGTGTAGAGCGCGGTATAGCTCATGAAGACCGTGATAGCGCTGGAATGGAAGAGGGCGATCAGCATCAGCGGCAGCGCCTTGACCTCGATGTAGCTGAAGAAGAAGCGGGTGAACGGGTTGTTGCCGCGCTTCTCCTCCTTGGGAGTGCCCTTGCGGCCCTTCCTCTCCACCTGCTCGGGCATCACGTCGAGCTCGGGATGCTCCTCTTGGAAACGCACGAGCTTCTTGTCCGGCTTGAATGGGCAGACGATTGCGAAAACCGTTGCCACCATCACGATGAGCGAAAACGATAGGAAGAGGCCCGTACCGCCGTACTCGCTGACGAAGATGATTCCCATCGAGGGCCCGATTGCGTTCGAGATCGCGAACGCGAGACCATGGTAGCCAACGCCCTCTCCCAGACGCGTCTTGGGCACGATGTCGGCGATCGTCGCGGCAGAGACGGTGATGCAAGTGCCGAATCCGAAGCCCGCGAGCGTACGGAATGGCAGAATCCAGAAGGGATCTTCGATCAGGAGGCAAAGCGCCGTTCCGACCACCTGAACAACGCCGCCGACGATGCAGATCTTCTTGCGGCCGTACAGATCGGAGAGGTTGCCCGAGACGAAGCGCGCGAAGAGCGCCGAGAACGAGAAGAGCGCCGAGATGTATCCGGAGAGGTATGTCGGGCCGCCGACGGAGTCGACCAGCACGACGATTCCATTCTGCAGGCCGTTTCCATTGATAGACGAGAAGAGCGCCACCAGAACGATGGAGACGAATGTGAACGACCAAAGCGGCGCGCTCACAGGCTTTGCTGTCTTTGCCTGCCTCTGCATTGGATCCGTATGCACCTTTTTGAATGGATTGCCTATTTATTCCATAATGCGCGCAATGTGACGATTAGGCGATGGCGAAATCGAGTTGGCCGCTGCGTTTATCGGCGACTGTCAGCTTCACATCCAGACGCTGCCCCAAACGGTATCTATCCTTCGCATCGTCTTCGTTTCGCAGCACACGCGAACCCTCGTCGTACTCGAACCAACCGTCGAGATTGCGAACGGGGACGAAGCCCTCCACGCCGTTGTCGAGGCGCACGAAGAAGCCGAACGAGCGCACGTCGATGATGGTCGCGGCGAAGATCTCGCCAACGAAGCGCTCCATGTATTCGCATACCTTGGCATCGAGCGCGTCGAATGAGGCCTTCTCGGCCTTGCGTTCCATGATCGAGCAGTGCTCGCAGAGGTATGGCAGCGACGCGACCATGGCATCCAGCCCGACTATCGCGTCGGGACGCTGCGCGTCGGCGGCTATCTCGCCACGAGCCTTTGCCTGCTCGAAGAGGAATTCGCGCAGCAGCCTGTGCACCATGAGGTCGGGATAGCGCCTAATTGGAGAGGTGAAGTGGCAGTAGCCCTTGGACGCGAGCCCGTAATGCGTGGTGAAACGCTCCTTGTAAACCGCCTGAGTCATCGAGCGCAGAAGCACCATATTGACGAGCTCCTCATGCGGCTTGCCCTTGCAGTCGTCGAGGATGCGCTGGATGTCGGAGCTCCGCACGATGTCGCGCTCGTCTGCGTAGCCCAGCAGCTCTAGCACGTCGAGCGCCTCGTCGAGGGCCTGGGGCTGCGGATCCTCGTGGATGCGGTAGACCATCGGACGCTCGGCCTCGAGCATGAGTTTCGCGACGACCTCGTTGCAAAGGATCATCGCCTCCTCCACCAAGCCGGTCGCATCGGTCTTGACCCGCTTGACCACGCCAACCGCCTTGCCCTCTGCGTCCAGTTCGACCTTGAGCTCGCTGCTCAGGAAATCGAGCGCTCCCCTCTTGATGCGCTGCCTGTGCAGCTTGCCCGCGAGCCTGTTGAGCCCGTCGAGCGTCGCGCGCGCCTGCTCGCTGGGGTACTCTCGCACGCCGTCGAACATCTCCTGCACGCTGTCGTAGTCCAGCCGCAGACTCGAGCGGATGACGCTGGGATAGGCCTCGAAGCGCTCGACCGTGCAGTCGGGGCGCAGGAAGATATCGACCGTGAAGGCCAGCCTGTCGCACGCGGGCATCAACGAGCAGATGTTGTCGCTGAGCGCCGGGGGGAGCATCGGGAAGACCTTGCCCGGGAAGTAGATGGAGGTTGCGCGCCTGCGGGCATCGATGTCGATCTGCGAACCGAATGCGACGTACTCCGAGACGTCCGCGATGTGCACGCCTAGCTTGATGAGCCCGCCCTCGTGCTCTAGCGAGAGCGCGTCGTCGAAGTCCTTGGCGTCCGCAGGGTCGATCGTGAGGATGAATCGCTCTCGGATGTCGCGACGGTCGGGTTCGGCCAGCGCGCCCTCGATGTCGAGGCTGATCTTGCCCGCGAGCTCGGCGAGCTCGGGGTCGGTCAGCGTCGCGATCCCATACCTTGCCGCTATGATCTCCTCGACGATCCCCTCGTCGTCCTGCCGGCCCAGCACCTGCGCTATCGTGGCGCAGGCGATCTCGTGCCTGCTCGGGTAGGCCTGCATCTGAGCTAGGACGATGTCGCCGTCGCTCAGGCCTTCGGGAACGTCGCCGACAATCGATATCAGGTAATCGAGCCGCGAATCCTGCGGCATGACGAAGAGCTTTCCGTCAACCGGAATGCACATCCCCACAAGCGTGGTGTGCGATCTCTCGAGCACGCTGTCGACGACGGCCATCGGCGCGCGGCCCTGCTTGTTGCGCGCAGCGCTCTCGGAGCGTCGGCGCCAGTCGCTCGATCTCGGACGCAGGCGCACCAAGTCGCCGTCCATCGCGCCGTTGATGTGACGGGCCTGCACGAAGAAGCGTCCCTCGGGACTCTCGACGAAGCCATAGCCTCCGGAAGCGATCGAGATCCTGCCGACTGGCATAGCCGAAGTTGGCATTCGCTTGCGCCTCGCGCGCTTGTTGGAGCGTGCCATCGCGCTTCCCTCCCGCTAGATCTGCTCGTTCAGGATTCTGAGCGCCTCGTCGAGCTGCGCGTCCTTGCCCGCCTTGCCGATCTCGTCGTTCTTGCCAGCCTCGACGATCACGTCAGGCTCGATCCCAACGCCATCGATCGCCGTGCCGTTGGGCGTGAGGTAGCGGGCGATGGTGTACTTGATGGCGCCGCCGAACGAAAGCCCGGTGATCTCCTGCACTGTTCCCTTGCCGTAGCTTTGCGTTCCCACTATCGTAGCGCGGCCATTGTCGCGTAGCGCGCCCGCCGCTATCTCGGAGGCCGATGCGCTGTAGCCGTTGATCAGCACGACCATAGGCAGGTCGCAGATGGAATCGCCGCTCGTCGTATAGGTCGTGGAGTTCTCCTTGGTCTTGCCCTTGAGCTGGACTACGTCGCCGTCCTCGACGAATAGCGAGACGATCTTGACCGCTTGGTCGACGAAACCGCCCAGATTGTCGCGAAGGTCCAGGATGATCGCCTTGGCGCCGCGGCTCTGCAGATCCTTCACCGCATCCTCGACAAACTCGCCAGACGCATCGTTGAACTCTATGAGAGCGATGTATCCGATGTCGCCGATCATGTCGTAGTTGCCCGTCGGAAGGTCGACCTCGCCGAATGTCATCGTCATCGTGACCTCGGTGCCCTCGAGCTTCGGCAGGTCCTCTCCAGCGTTCGCAGCCTCGACGAAGGCGTCGAGCGAGGCCTCGGTCGGCCTCAAGACGACGATCTCGACGGTATCGCCCTCATCGCGGTTCTGGATGGCCGCGGCAACCTCCTCGGAGGTCCAATGGCCGCTATCGCACGAGCTGCCATCGTCGCCGTCGATCTTGAGGATCACGTCGCCGAACTGCGCACCGGCCTCCTCGGCCGAAGAGCCCGGATAGGCCTCGTCGATCACGACGTACTCGTCGACCTGCTCCAGGAGGACGCCGACGCCCTTGAACGAACCGCCCATCATCTTGAGGTACTGATCGAATTCCTTCTCGTTCATGTACTCGGCATGCTCGTCGTCGAGCGCTCCGAATAGCGCCTCAAGCGCGTCGTCGGTGGCCTTGTCGACATCGAAGTCCATGATCGAGCCCTGGTCGAGGAGCGTCGCGGCCTCGTCAATGCGTTTGACGACGGTGTGCACGCTTCCGGAACCGCCATTGGAAGGACTGGAGATCAGGCCCTTGCTGCCGACGTACCAGCCGCAGGTGAATATGAATGCGGCGACGATGACGGCAACGAGCGCCTTGAGCCATGCGGGGCGCTTGGATGCCCTGTAAGGCTCGGTTTGGTCATCTGTCTCTATGGATTCGTAGTAGGAGACAAATGCGCTTTCTGGGGCATCTGAAGGGCTTTCAGGGGCATCGGGGGGAGCGAGAGCCTCCGCAGCGGCCTCTGCAGCGGCCTCTGCAGGCAGCACCTCGGCCGTAGCCTTGGCCTCGACCTCCTCGGCAATCGTCAAAGGCGCCTCCGTTTCCAGGGGCGCCTCTGCAGAATTCAGGTTGCTGTCGAATTCACTGGCCATCCGTTAAACCTTCAGGTGCTTGCGCATAGCCAGTGCCGAGCCGAAGAGCCCGATGATCAGGCCGATGACGAGCAGGCCAAGCGAGACGATCAGGAACTGGAACCAGGTGATCTCGACGGGCAGCCAGGAGATGAACCCTACGAGGAAGGGCATCAGGAAGACATCGATCAGCGCCAGGCATCCGACGGCCAGAATCGTTCCGATGATCGCCTGGATGATGCTCTCCGTGACGAACGGCCCGCGGATGAAGCCCTTGGTTGCTCCGACGAGCCTCATGATCGAGATCTCGCGCTGCCGTGCGAGGATGGCGAGGCGGATCGTGTTGTTGATGAAGAAGAGCGTTACCAGGATGAGCAACAGGACCATGCCCAAGCCGACGTACCTGATGATGTTGGTGACGCTGAAGAGCCTTTCGACGCTCTCCTGCCCATACTTGACAGACTCGCTGGGATCGTCTGGGTTGTCGCAGATCGTCTTGAACGTGTCGTAGGCTATCAGCTGGTTGGCGACGGTCTCGACCTGTTGCGGGTCGGAGAGGTTGATGTCGATCGAAGCGGGCAGTGGGTTCTCGCCATCGAGCTGCTCGACGATGTCCATGTTGGACTCCATCGAGTTCTTGAAGTTCTCGAGAGCCTGGTCCTTGGTGGTGAAGCTGACGGACTCGACGTACTCGAGACCCTCGACGTAGCCGATGGTGGCCTTGACGTCCGCATCGCTCGCGTCGTCGGCGATGTATGCGGTGATGTTGACCTTCTCCTCGACCGACTCCGCGATCGCGTTGATCATGATGTTCATCATCGCGAAGACGCCGATGATCAGCAGCGAGAGGAAGATGGTGATGATGGCACCCATGCCCGTGGAGAGGTTCCTGCGGAAGTTGACGAACGCCTCCTTGATGAAATAACCGAGATTACGCATCGAGACCATACACCCCCTTGTCCTGATCGCGAACGAGCACGCCGTTCTCAAGCGTGACCACGCGCCTGCGCAGGCTGTTCACCATCTCCTTGTCGTGGGTTGCCACGAGCACGATGGTGCCCGTCCTGTTGATCCTGTCGAGAAGGCGCATGATGCCCAGCGAGGTTTGCGGGTCGAGGTTGCCCGTGGGCTCGTCGCAGATGAGCAGCGGAGGCCTGTTGACGATAGCGCGGGCGATCGAGACGCGCTGCTGTTCTCCGCCAGAGAGCTGGTCGGGCATCTTATCCATGGCGTCCTCCAGGCCGACGAGGCGCAGAACCTCGGGAACCTGGGTCTTGATGACGCGCTTGGACTTGCCGATGACCTCGAGCGCGAAGGCGACGTTCTCGAATGCGGTCTTCTTCGGCAGGAGCTTGAAGTCCTGGAAGACGCATCCGATGTTCCTGCGCAGGTACGGAATTCTCCAGTTGCGCATGGCGGAGAGGTTCTCGCCGGCGACCCACAGGGTGCCGGAGGTGACCTCGAGCTCGCGGTTGATCAGCCTGATGAAGGTCGACTTGCCCGAGCCGGAATGGCCGACGAGGAAGACGAACTCGCCCGGATAGACCTGCAGCGACACGTCGTTGAGAGCGGGCTTGTCGGGCTGGGCGTCGTAGATCTTGGTGACATGGTCGAAGATGATCGCCGGGGCCACGCCCGCCGCATTGACGCTTGGCCTGGGATCCTCGGCGATGGGCTGCTGGTGGATCGGCTGAGCCACAGCGACCTGCTCGGGCTGCGACACCGCGATAGGCTCGGGCTGCGCCTGCTGAACCGACGGCACCACCTGGAACTGCGAGGTGGTCATCGGCTGGTTCTGCGGGTCGATCTGATAGACCGGCTGAGGCTGCTGCGCCTGCACCTGCGGCTGGAACTGAGGTTGCTGGAATTGCTGCTGCACCTGCGAAACCTGCTGCTCCTGCGGCTGGAACTGTGGCTGCTGGAATTGCTGTTGCACCTGCGGGATCTGCTGCGGCTGCTGGAACTGGACCTGCGGGACCTGCTGCGGTTGAGCCTGCTGCGCAGGGAAGCTACCGGAGTTGACGGCAGGAATCGCATTGGACGCGTTGGCGTCGGCAACGAATCCCTGGCCACTGCTGGAACCCAGCGGAACCCAAGCGCTCTGAGACTGTGCGCCCTGCTGGATCTGATCGGGTTGGTTCTGAACAACTGGAATCTGATAGGATTCCA
>JAILQZ010000093.1 GCA_024698685.1 bacterium | reverse complement strand
TCACGCGGGTGTTGCCACGCAGGTCCTCGTACACCTCGCGCACGCGCTTCGACGTGACGCCGGCCATCTGCAGCGCCTTGCCCGCTGCACCCGAATCATCGCACAGCGCGATGAGCATGTGCTCGGTCGTCGCGAACGAGTCGCCCATCTCCAGGGCGATCTTGACCGCATTGTCGATAGCGCTGTTGAGCGCCGGGGTCGGGATCGGCATGCCGAATCCGCCAGAGGACTTAGGCTGCTTCTCGATCTCGGCGGTGATGCTCGCATTGATGGCGTCGGGGCTCGCCCCCACGCGCTCGATGATCGCGTCGATGTTGTTCTCGTCGGCGTCCAGAAGCGCCTTCAGGAGATGCATCGAGTCCATGGTTGCCGACTCGTTGTCGGACGCGATGGAGAATGCAGTCTGGAAGGCCTCCTGAGCAGTGACTGCCAGCTTATCGATCCTCATCGCCATCACTTCCTTTCAAGCGGGCGGATCGGGGATGGTCCCCGGGGTTCATCCGCCCCGTTTCTATCTCGTGTTGTCCCAGGGCAATCCGCGAGGCTCGTCCTCGACCTTGACGATCGCCCTGATCGTCTCGCGCATGCGGTAGTCGTGCAGCTCCTTCTCGAGCTGCCTGTTCTCGCGCTCGAGCTGCTCGACCCGCTTCTCCCGTTCCTCGAGGCGCTCCTCGAGGTCCAGGATCCTGATCACGCCCGCGAGGTTGATGCCCTCGTCGGTCAGATCGCCGATCAGGCCGAGCCGGTCGATGTCGTCGCGCGAGTACATGCGCGTGTTGCCCGCCGTTCGCTTGGGAACGACCAGGCCCTTGCTCTCATACGCCCTCAGCGTCTGCGGATGGACTCCCGTGAGCTCCGCCGCAACACTGATCATGAACAGCGGCCTGCTTGTGTCATCATCGTGTGCCATGTCAATTCACCCTCGATGAAGTTCCTCGAACCTACCGTTTCCGTGCGTTACTTCTTCTTCCCACGCCCGAGCATGTCCGTGATGTGCGGACGGACATCGTGGCCAGCCTGCTCGTACGCGGCGGCCAGCTTCTCGAGCGCCTCCTTCTCGGCCTCGGACGGGTCGGCGGGCACGGTCAGCTTGACCGTGATCTTGAAATCGCCGTTGCCGGAACCCTTGACCTTCGGTGCGCCCTTGCCCGAGATGACGAACGTCTTGCCGTCCTGCGTGCCCGCGGGAATCGTGAGCTTGACCTTGCCGCCATCGGGCGTCGGGACGGTGAGCTTCGTGCCGAGCGCCGCCTCGGGGAGGCTGATGGGCAGGTCCATGCACACGTCCGCGTTCTTGCGGGAGAACACGGGGTGCGCGGCGATCTTCGTCACCACGAGCAGGTCGCCCCGCTCGGCACCCTCGGAACCGTAGCCGCCCTTGTGCTTGTAGCGCAGCTTGCCGCCATCGACGGCGCCCGCGGGAACCTTGACCAGCACCTCCTCGGTCTCGCCCGAGTCGGGATTCTTGATCTTGACCTTCTTCTGCGTTCCGGAGAACGCCTCCTCGAACGACACCTCGAGCGTCGTCTGCAGGTCGCGTCCCTTCACCGGTCGGGCCTGGTAGCCCTGGGCGCCGGCGCCGGCTCCGCCGAAGAAATCGCTCCAGCCTCCGCCGAAACCACCGAAGCCACCGCCGCCGAAGTTCTTGAGGATATCCTCCCACTCCTTCGGCATCTGCCCGGTACCGGTGTAGCTCCAGCCGCCGGGTGCGCCACCGGGATTCGAAGAGTACTGGCCGAACGTATCGTATTGCTCGCGCTTCTTGGGATCGGAGAGGACCTCGTAGGCCATGTTGACCTCTTTGAACTTCTCCTCATCGCCACCCGTGTCGGGGTGGTACTTGCGCGCCAGCTTGCGGTATGCCTTCTTGATCTCATCGCTGGTGGCATCTTTGCTGACACCCAAGATGTCATAGTAGTTCTGCTGCTTGGCTGCCATCGTCATCCACCTCGATTCTCATGCAACCGGTTGCCACGCTAGTCCTCGGAGGGAGCGGGCCTCGGTCCGCCGCCCGTCGTGGTCACGACCATGGCGGGACGGAGCAGCTTCTCCCCCATCAGATAGCCCTTCTGATACACCTGCGCGATCGACTCCTCCGGAACGGAGGGATCCTCCACCGTGGAGACCGCCTGATGCGTGTGGATATCGAACGCGTCGCCGCCCGCAGGCGCCACCGCGACGAGACCCTGCCGTGCCAGGATGTCCGTGAACTTCCCGTACACGGCCTTGATGCCCTCGAGCATCGGATCGCCGTCGGCCACGCCCGCGTTATCGATTGCGCGCTCCAGGTCGTCCACGACCGGAAGCAGGTCTGTCACGAGGCGCTCGGCAGCGCGGCTGCG
>JAILQZ010000090.1 GCA_024698685.1 bacterium | reverse complement strand
TAGCCGAGTCCGAGATAGGGTTTGCCGGTCCAATAGGCTGAGTTGTGCCTGCTCTCGCGCCCGGGAAGGGCGTAGCTCGCTACCTCGTAGCGCGCGAAGCCGTGCGCCTCGAGCGTCTTGGCGGCAATCTCCATGTGGCGCGCCTGCGCGTCCTCATCGATCTCGAGCAGCTGGCCTGCTTCGATGCTCGCGCAGAGCGGGGTGCCTTCCTCTATGGTCAACGGGTAGACGCTCACATGCGTCACGCCTAGTCCGACGAGCTGCTCGATCGTAGAAACGAGCGACTCGTCGCTTTGGCCCATGACCCCGCAGATCACATCTGCCGAGACGTTGTCGAGGCAGCTTTTGGCAAGCCGGATAGCCTCGATCGCTCGCTTGGAGCCATGTGCGCGGCCGAGCGTTTCGAGCACCTCGTCGTCGAGGCTCTGCACGCCGATAGAGAGGCGGTTGACCCCCAGCGCCCGCGCATCCTTGACGATCTGCTCGGTCAACGACTCGGGGTTGGCCTCTACCGTTACCTCCATCGAGGCGTCGATGTCCTTCGAGAGCGAGAGGATGTAGAGGATCTCGGATAGCTTCGAGAGCCCGATGTGTGTTGGCGTGCCGCCGCCGATGTAGATCGTCTCAAGGCTGGAGAGCAGTCCGGCCTTCGCTGCCCGACGGATCGAGATGACCATCCTCTCGACGAAATCGTCGATGCGCTTGCTTCCGCGCGGCACCGCTTCGGTGGCGAAGTCGCAGTAGGCGCAGCGCTTCACGCAGAAGGGAATGTGCAGGTAAAGAGCGGAAAACGGCTTCGACATCGCGCTCATCGCCGCACTCCGTCGATGTAACCTCGCTCGATTGCGAGGCGCTCGATCTCATCGAAATAGCGCTCGAATTCGTCAATCGAATCGCAATGCATCGCACCCTCGCGGATCTTCGCCGCGCCAGGCATCCCCTTAAAGTATCCGCCGATGAACGAGCGCATCTTTATCACGCTGTGCGCGTCGCGCTCGCCGAGGCGCCGCGCGTGCGTGCGCGCCACATCGAGGCGCTCGCCGAGGCCTGGCGAGGAGGGCTCCTCGTCGGTTTCGAGGAAGCTCCTTGCCTGTTCGAAGATCCATGAGTTTCCTATCGCGCCTCGCGCGACCATCACTGCGTCTGCCCCGGTCTGTTCGAGGCAGTCGGCTATCGCGTGGTGGTCGAAGAGGTCGCCGCTGGCCACGATCGGAATCTCCAGCGCCTCCTTCACGCGGGCTATCGAGTCCCAGTTGGCGCCGCCGTGGTAGAAATCGCTGGCGAACCTCCCATGGACGCAGCAAGCCGATGCGCCCGCATCCTGCATCGCGAGGCCGAACTCCGCCGCGATGTCCTCGCCGGCTTCGAATCCGCGCCTGAACTTCACCGTAACGGGAACGCCCACGGCATCGCGCACCGCCGAGACGATCTGCGCGGCTCGCGGAACATCCTTCATCAACGCGCTGCCCTCGCCCTTCTTGACGACTTTGGGAACCGGGCAGCCCATGTTGAGGTCGATCGCCGCGAGCTTGCTGCCGAGCATCTCCTCGACGCGCGCCGCCTGCTCGGCAATCACGGCTGGGTCGCTTCCGAAGAGCTGCACTGCGGCATCGCCCTCGGCGTCGGAAATCTCTAGGTAGTCGAGGGTCTTGTCGTTGTTGTAGGCGATGCCCTGGGCGGAGACCATCTCGGTGCAGGTCAGCCCGCAGCCGAATTCCTTGCATATGCCCCGGAAGATCGCGTCGGTGTAGCCTGCCATCGGCGCGAGCAGCAGCCTGTTGGAGCCGAGGCGCTCGCGCATGCGCTCGACGCTATTCATCGACCTTGAGGATCGCCATGAAGGCCTCTTGCGGGATCTCGACGTTGCCGATCGCCTTCATGCGCTTCTTTCCCGCCTTCTGCTTCTCGAGCAGCTTGCGCTTGCGGGAGATGTCGCCGCCATAGCACTTCGCCAGCACGTCCTTTCGCCTCGCCTTGACGTTGACGCGTGAGAGAACACGGCTTCCCGCGGCCGCCTGGATGGGTACTTCGAAGAGCTGTTGAGGGATGATCTCCTTGAGCTTGCGCACGAGCGTGTTGCCGCGCGCGTAGGCCTTGTCCTTGTGGACGATGAAGCTCAGCGCGTCGACGGGCTTGCCGGCGAGCAGGATGTCGAGCTTGATGAGCTCGGACGGCTTGTAGCCGAGGAAGTCGTAGTCGAGCGACGCGTAGCCCTTCGTGCGGCTCTTGAGCTTGTCGAAGAACTCCATGATGAGCTCGGAGAGCGGAATCTCGTACTTCATCTCGACCGTGGTGGTGGAGAGGTACTGCATGTTGGAGATCTCCGCGCGATGGAATTGCGCGAGATCCATGACCGCGCCGACGAAATCGGGTGGCACGAGGATCGAGGCGATGAGGTAGGGTTCCTCGATGTGCTCGATCTTCGATTGTTCGGGATAGTCCTTGGGCGAGTGGATGGTGAGCACTTCGCCAGACGTGAGGTAGACCTTGTATTCGACCGAGGGGGCCGTGGCGATAAGGTCGAGGTCGAATTCGCGCTCGAGGCGCTCCTTGATGACCTCCATGTGCAAAAGCCCGAGGAAGCCCACGCGGAAGCCGAAGCCCAGCGCGTGCGAATTCTCTGGCTCGTAGACGAGCGCCGCGTCGTTAAGGGAGAGCTTGTCGAGCGCGTCGCGCAGCTCAGGATACTGGTCGCCCTCGATGGGGAAGAAGCCGGCGAAGACCATCGGCTTGACCTCGCGATATCCCGGCAACGGCTCGGCTGCGCCGTTGCGCGCGAGGGTGATGGTGTCGCCGACCTTGACGAGCGAGGGGTCCTTGAGGCCGGTGATCACATAGCCCACCTCTCCCACTCCGAGCTCGTCGACCGGGGTGTTGGCGGGCCTCCGCACGCCGACCTCCTCGACGAGGAACTTCGTTCCGGTTGCCATGCAGGCGGCCTCTTGGCCCTTGGATATAGAGCCGTCGACGATTCGCACGAGTGCGACAACTCCGCGGTAGGCGTCGAAGTACGAGTCGAAGATCAGGCCCTTGAGCGGAGCGCTCGCGTCCCCAACGGGTGCGGGGATCTTGTTGACGATGGCTTCGAGCAGATCTTCGATGCCCTCGCCGGTCTTCGCGGATGCCAGGATCGCCTCGTCGGCGGGAATGGCAAGGCCCTCCTCGATCTCCTCGCGCACGTGGTCGGGCTGAGAGGCGGGAAGGTCGATCTTGTTGAGCAGCGGGATGATCTCGAGGTTCGCGTTCATCGCCATCGAGGCGTTGGCGACCGTCTGCGCCTGCACGCCCTGGGTGGAGTCGACGACGAGTACCGCCCCCTCGCATGCGGCGAGCGAGCGCGAAACCTCATAGGCGAAGTCGACGTGCCCAGGCGTGTCGATCAGGTTGAGGTGGTAGGTGTTGCCATCGGCCGCATCGTAGAGGATGCGGACGGCCTGCGACTTGATCGTTATGCCGCGCTCGCGCTCGATGTCCATCGAGTCGAGCACCTGCTCGACCATGTCGCGCTCCTCGATCGTGCCGGTGGCCTGCAGGATACGGTCAGCCAGCGTCGATTTGCCGTGGTCGATATGCGCGATGATAGAGAAATTCCTGATAAACCTTGGGTCCATACTGCAGATATTAGCCCAGAGCGCCGCGCTCGCCCGATTTGCGCTGCTGAACGTGGCGTTGCCGAACGGCGAGCGCTCCAACCGCGGGCAACCCGCTGGGGCAATTAAACCCCTCGCTTAAAAAGAAAGCGCATGCGGCTTTAGCACTCTCATGCCCAAACTGCTAAACTTGCTGCATTGAATGAGGTTTTCCGACGTGGGAAGGAGATGGTTAAGATGCTGAGCGACCGCCGCAGGCGCATTCTCAACGCGCTCATCAACGAGTATATCTCCACAGCCGCTCCGGTGAGCTCCAAGGCCCTCGTCGGCAACTACGACTTCAACATCAGCTCGGCAACGGTGCGCAACGAGCTCTACGTCCTCGAGGAGGACGGATACGTCATCTCGCCGCACGTCTCGTCGGGCCGCATTCCCACCGATTCCGGCTACAGGGCCTTCGTCGACCAGCTCATCGATGCGCTGCATTCCGATGAGCCGGGCAACGAGCGTTCCGTAAACTCTGGCGAGGCGCAGGCCTACGCCGACCTCGCTAACAGCGCCGCCGAGCTCGACGCCGTCCTCCACGAGACCTCGCGCATCCTCAATCGCTTCAGCGACTGCCTCGCGCTGGTCATCGCGCCGCGCATCAGCAAGCTCACGCTGCGCCAGATCTCGCTAGTCTCGATGGATTCGCACCATGTGATCGCGGTTCTCGTCGTCAAGGACGGTCGCGTTCTCAACAAGGTGGTCGAGATCAAGCAGGCGTTGACGCAAGACGAGCTCCGCACCCTAGAGTGCCTGCTCAACGACGAGTTCGTGCTGCGCGGCGAGCCGAATTCCCCATCGCTGATCCCCTCGCATGGCGAGCAGATCCAGAAGCGTGCGTTCATCTCCGACCCAGCGTGCCAGGAAGCCCTCATCACCCTCATCGACCAGATCGACGAGTGCCTTCTCGAGGGCGAGCGCGACAGGCTGCACATCAACGGCATCGAGGCGCTCTTCTCCAAGCCTGAGATGCAGAAGATGAGCCTTTCGCTCGGCTTCGCGAGGTTGCTCGACGACGACTTGCGGATCTTCCGCCTGCTCGACGACTTCCTCGCCGAGGATGGGGTGTCCGCCAGGATCGGCCACGAGAACGTCGACGACGAGATGTCAGACGTCTCGGTCATCGCCGCGAAGTACGGTGAGGACTCCCACGAGGGGCTCGTGGCGGTTGTCGGGCCGACGCGCATGGACTATTCGAAGGTCATCGATTCGGTGGAGCGCGCAACGGATTTCCTCGACAAGACGATGGGAATCGCAGAGGAAGAGGACGAGGCCTGAGCGGCTTCAAGCAGGGCAACGGATGCCCGTCTGAGCCAGGCGGGCAGGATTCAAGATTAAGGGGCTATCGAGCAAAGTGGCAGCTGATTACTACGAACTTCTGGGCGTCGACCGCAACGCCAGCCAATCCGAGATAAAGAAGGCCTTCTACCAGAAGGCCCGCGAACTGCATCCCGACGTCAACAAGGAGCCCGATGCCGAGGCGCGCTTCAAGGAGGTCAACGAGGCCTACGACGTGCTCTCCGACGAGCAGAAGCGTGCGCATTACGACAGGTTCGGCACGATGGACGGCTCCGGATTCGGGGCATCGTCGGTCGACTTCTCCGACTTCTTCGGCGGCGGCATGGCCGACATCTTCAGCACGTTCTTCGGCGGCGGAAGGGCTGGCGGAGGCCAGGTCCGCACCGCTGGCAGGGACATGCAGGTCGGGCTCGCGCTCACCCTCGAGGAGATCGCGACCGGCGTGGAGAAGGAGATCTCCTACGACCGCCTGGGCACCTGCGAGACCTGCGAGGGCACCGGCTGCGCCGAGGGCGGCGAGGTAGTCACCTGCAGCAGATGCGGGGGCACCGGATACGTCACCTCCGTCCAGCGCACGATGCTCGGTACGATGCAGTCGCGCGGCCCATGCCCCGAATGCGGCGGCACTGGCACCACCATCAGCAACCCGTGCCCAGATTGCGAGGGTCAGGGCAGGGCACCGATGCGCCAGAAGCTGCGCATCAAGGTCCCGAAGGGCATTCGCGAGGGCCAGCAGATCAGGATGGCAGGCCGCGGCGAGGCGGGCCTCAACGGCGACACCACCGGCGACCTTCTGGTCACCATCCGCATCCATCAGCACGACATCTTCCAGCGCGAGGGCGACAACCTCCACATGCGCATCGACATAAACATGCTGCAGGCCGCGCTTGGCGCGACCATCGTGGTCGACGGGATCATGCCCGACGAGAAGGTCGAGGTCCGCATCCCCGCGGGCACGCAATGCGACGACACCGTCAAGGTCAATGGCAAGGGAATGCCGCGCCTGCGCAGCGAGAACAGGGGAGCGCTCATCGCCCACGTCTGGGTCGAGATCCCCAAGAAGCTCACCAAGGAGCAGCGTGAGGCGCTCGAGGACGCGGCTGATGTCTTCGGCACCGACTTCGACGAGGAGCGCTCGCTCATCGACAAGGTGAAGGATGTCTTCACCGGCTAACGACGCATAGGCGAAGGCTGTGGTGCGAGCTTGAGATTCCATGTTCACAACCTTGGCTGCAAGGTCAACAGGGTCGAATCCGACAACATGTCGGCCGCGCTGATCTCCGCCGGCCACACCCCCGCGCCCCTTGCGGAGGCCGATGTCGCCATCGTCAACACCTGCACGGTAACCTCCGAGGCCGACCACAAGACGCGCAAGGCGATTCGCAGGGCCAGCAGGGAGTGCGCGGGCCCGGTCATCGCAACCGGCTGCGCCACCGCCATCGATCCCGAGGCCCTCGGGCAGCTCGGCGAAAACGTCATCGTCGAGCCGAGCAGGCAGCTCGCCATAGAGAAGGCGCTCGCCGTGCTCGAGCGCGAAGCAGGGTTGGCGGCTCAAGCGCCAAACGCCCACCCGCGTGCGGCGGAGGGCTTCCATACGCGCATGGGCATCAAGGTGCAGGATGGCTGCAACAACAGGTGCACCTACTGCATCGTCAACAAGGCGCGCGGCAGGAGCGCCTCCATGCCGCTGGAGAGCGTGGTCTCCGAGGTTGCTCTTGCCTCCGAGTCGGGCATCGCCGAGGTGGTCCTGACAGGCATCAACATCGGCAGCTACCGCGAAGTCGACGATAGCGGCCGGATGCTCAAGCTTCCGCAGTTGATCGAGGCGTTGCTCGAGCGCACCGGCATAGGCAGGATCCGCCTGAGCTCTATCGAGCCGCCCGACGTAGACGACAAGCTCATAGCGCTGCTCGAGCGCTATCGCGGCCGTTTCTGCGCGCACCTCCACATGCCGCTGCAGTCGGGCTGCGATCGCACGCTTGCCGCTATGGGCCGACTCTACGACACGGCCGATTTCGCCCGCCGCGTCGAGGCCATCTACGCGGTGCGTCCAGACGCCTCGATCACAACCGATGTGATCGCGGGCTTCCCGCAGGAAACGGATGCCGATTTCGCGCAGACGCTCGAGTTTTGCAGGCGCATGCGCTTTTCCAAGATCCATGCCTTCCGGTACTCGGTTCGACCAGGCACGCCCGCCGCCGAGATGGTGGGGCAGGTCGATCCGAGAATCAAGGTGCAAAGGGCCTCTTCTCTGCACATTCTCTCCGATGAGCTGCGTTGCGATGATATGCTAAGGAGAGTGGGGAGCAGAGAGCTGGTCGTCGTCGAAACCGGACGCATCGGGATGAGCGAAAGCTATCACGAGGTCGTCGTGGAGGGCGAGATGCCAAGGCGCGGCGAGATGCTCGAGCTCGAGTTCACTGGCATCGAGGAGAACGCGCGATTGATGGGAAAGAGGATTTGATGGAGCCAAGCAAGGTTGCGGTGAGCGTCCCCGTCGGCTTCGACATGGCGAGTCTGGTTGGCCCGCAAGACCGCTATCTGCGGAAGATCGAGGAGTGCTTCGACGCAAGCATCGTCGTTCGCGGCAGCACGATAACCCTCTCGGGTGACCCCATCGAGATGCAGATCCTTTCCTCGCTCCTCTCCGACTGCATCAAGTACATCGAGGACAAGGGGGACCTCTCCGAGGAATACCTCACGCGCTCCATCGAGCTGCTGCGCAGCGGCGAGCTAGACCCCGCGGAGCTGCGCAAGGATATCCTGCTCACGCACCGTGGCAAGACGATCCGTCCCAAAACTGCAGGTCAGAAACGCTATACCGACGCGGTCAAGGCCAACACGATAACGTTTGCCATAGGTCCGGCGGGCACCGGCAAGACCTATCTCGCGATGGCGATGGCCGTCGCTGCGTTGCGCCGCAAGGAGGTTGCGCGCATCATTCTGACGCGTCCTGTGGTGGAGGCCGGCGAGTCGCTCGGCTACCTGCCGGGTACGCTGACCGAGAAGGTCGATCCCTATGTGCGCCCGCTCTACGACGCGCTATTCGACATGTGCGACGCGCAGAAGGTCAACGTCCTCATCGACCAGGGCGTCATCGAGATCGCGCCGCTCGCGTACATGCGTGGCCGCACCCTCAACGACAGCTTCGTCATCCTCGACGAGGCGCAGAACACCACTCCAGAGCAGATGAAGATGTTCCTGACCAGGCTCGGCTTCGGCTCCAAGATGATCGTCACCGGCGACATCACGCAGATCGACCTGCCGCGCGGGGTCAGCGGGCTCAAGAGCGTCCGCGGCATTCTCGAGGGGCTCGAGGGCGTCGCGTTTTGCGACCTGAAGAGCGCCGACGTCGTCAGGCACAATCTCGTCCAGCGAATCGTGGCGGCCTACGACAAGGCGGCCGCAGAGAAGAACGGAGCAAGATAGATGAGCAACTACGCAGTTCGGTTCGACGTTTCGGAGGAGCTCCTCGACTTCCCGGCCAGCATCGGCGAGGCCGAGTGGATGTCGGACAACGTCGAGGTGGGAAAGAGGGTTTCCGACCTGATCAACTTCATCTTGCACGATGAGGGCATCCAGGGCGACATCGAGGTTTCGGTCGTCTTCGTCACCGAGGGGGAGATCGCCGAGCTCAACCAGCAGTACCGCGACATCGTCGGCCCCACCGACGTCCTCTCGTTCGAGTGCGACGACCCCGAGGCCGCCAACAGCGAGATCATCATCCTCGGCGACATCGTCGTCTCTCCAGAGGTCGCATACGACCAGACCGAGCTCTACGGCACCACGTTCATCGAGGAGATGCGCATGCTGATCACCCACGGCATGCTCCACCTGCTCGGCTACGACCACATCGAGGACGAGGATGCCGAGGAGATGGAGGCCAGGGAGCGGGAGCTCAAGGAAGCATGGCTGAACCGCGAGTGAGGGAGAAGGGGCCAAAGGGCCTCTTTCGGGCCTTCGGGTTCGCAGGCAGCGGATTCGTTCAAGCCGTCCGCACCGAGAGGAACATGAAGATCCACCTCGGATTCGCGGCGCTCGCACTGCTGCTGTGCCTGCTCTTGAGATGCACGCTCGTAGAATGGCTCATCGTCATCGTGATGATCGGCGCGGTGCTAGCAGCCGAGCTCTTCAATACGGCGATCGAAAGCGCGGTCGACCTCGCGTGCCCCGAGGAGAGCCCCAAGGCCAAGACCGCCAAGGATGCGGCGGCGGGCGCGGTGCTCGTGCTCGCGATAGCCGCTCTCGTGGTGGGCCTGGCGATATACATCCACGCGCTGGTGCGCATCTTCGCATAGCGCTGGCCAAACTGAAGCGAAGGAGTCATCTTGGCAAGGCAAAAGAGCAACGACGGCAACGCACAGCAGGAGCGCGAGCCCTTCAAGAGCGGCTTCGTCACGCTAGTGGGAAGGCCCAATGCCGGCAAATCCACGCTGCTCAATGCGGTGATGGGGGAGAAGATCGCGATCACCTCCAACACGCCGCAGACGACGCGTCATCGCTTCCGCGCGGTCTACAACGACGACGGCATGCAGATGATCATGGTCGACACGCCGGGCATCCATAAGCCGCATGACCCGCTGGGCGAGGAGCTCAATAAGTCGGCGATCCAGGGAATCCACGACGTCGACGTCATCGCCTTCCTCGTTGACGCGAGCAAGCCGATCGGCAAGGGCGACGCGTTCATCCTCAAAGAGCTCGAGCAGACCAAGGAGAAGAAGCTTCTCGTCGTCAACAAAGCCGACCTGGTCAGCCAGCACGAGGTGGAGCTGCAGGTGACGCGCGCCGAGAGGCTCGCGAAATTCGATGGCGTCGTCGCTATCTCCGCGCTCAAGGACTTCAACGTCGAGGGCTTCATCAACGCCGTGCGCGAGCTGCTGCCCGAGGGGCCGCGTTGGTTCCCCGAGGATATGGACACAGACCAGCCCACCGAGGTCATCGTCGCCGAGTTCATTCGCGAGAAGATTCTGCGCTCCACCTACGACGAGGTGCCGCATGCGGTGGGCGTCATGGTCGACGAGATGGAGTATGTCGAGGGCAAGGACCTCTACCGCATCTTCGCCACTATCTACGTCGAGCGCGACTCGCAGAAGGGGATCATCATCGGCAACAAGGGAGAGGGAATCAAGCGCATCGGCTCGAGCGCGCGCAAGGACCTTGAGCACTTCCTCGGCGCGAACTGCTTCTTGAGCCTCAAGGTGAAGGTGAAGAAGAACTGGCGCAAGGACGCGGCGCAGATCAGGCGCTTCGGCTACGGCGACGGAATCTAGGCCGCGTGGGCTGGGGGCACGATGGCGACTTACAAGACGCGGGCGCTCGTCGTCAAGAAGACGAAGCTCAAGGAGGCGGACCTCATACTCACGCTGCTTGCCGAGAACGGCGAGCAGCTGCGCGCCGTCGCAAAGGGCGCGCGCAAGCCGGGGACGACCTTCTCCGCGCGGCTCGAGATCTTCTCCATCGTCGACGCGATGCTCTACAAGGGCAGGAACCTCGACACGATCACCGAGGTGCGCAGCGTCGACACCAACGAGGCGTCCCGCCGCGACCTCGAGCATCTCTCCTACGGCGCGGTCATCTCGGAGTTCGTCGAGAAGGTGGCGCTGGAGGGCGAGGAGAATCCTGTGCTCTTCCCGCTGACCTGCGCGGCGCTGCAGTCCGTCGGGCGCGTTGAGGCCGATGCTTTGCCATTCGTGATCGCGGGCTATCTGCTCAAGGCGATCTCGTACTTGGGGTACAAGCCGTCGATCGGCCAATGCACCGTTTGCGGCGCCTCCAAGGAGGATTACGCGCAGGAGATGGCGGAATTCGCCGACGAGGTCGACCTCGATGGCGAGGGCGTCTTCTCGATCTCGGCTGGCGGCTGGGTTTGCCCGCTATGCAGCGGATTTGGCGAGCTCGAGGCCGACGATATCGTATCCGAGCCGGTGGTGGCCTGGGTCAAGGCGCTCATCGGGTTGAAGTTTCCGCAGATAGAAGAGATGTTCAGCGCAAGCGAGGATGCGGGGGCGCTGGCAGGCGAGCTCCTCTCGTTTTGCGACAAGTGGATCTACGCGCACCTCGAGACGCACATGCGCTCGCTGGCCTATCTCTCCAGGCTGTAGGGGCTCCAAGGGGCGCTTTTTCCGTTCGCGATTCCAATCTCGATAATCTTCCAAGCCTCTTGACAAAAGCTAATCAATTGTGCAAAATCAATTGTACACAAGTGATTTGTTTCGAATTCGAGAGGGAATCGATCATGGACAAGTACGAAGCCTTGAAGCTCGACAACCAGCTGTGCTTTCCGCTGTATGTCTGCGCCAAGGAGGTCGTGAACCTCTACAGGCCGCACTTGGACGCGATAGACCTCACCTACACGCAGTACATCGCGATGATGGTCCTCTGGGAGGAGGGGAGCGTCTCCTCCAAGCACCTCGGCGAGAGGCTGTTCCTCGACAGCGGCACGCTTACTCCGCTGCTGCGCAAGCTCGAGGAGAAGGGCCTCGTCGAAAGGCGCCGCTCCGAGGAGGACGCGCGCGACCTCGTAGTCACCATCACCGCGCAAGGCGAGGCACTCAAGGAGAAGGCGGTCAATATTCCGGAGACGTTGGCGGTCTGCCTCTCCGCTGGAAGCAGCGAGGATGCGGAGCGCTTCAGGCAGGGACTGATGGGCCTGATGGGCCTGTTGAAGTCGATCAAAGAAGGGAAGGCATCATGAGCATCTACGATTTCAGCGTCACCAGGGCAGACGGAAGCGAGCTCGCTCTCAGCGAGTACGCCGGCAAGGTCATGATCATCGTCAACACCGCAACCAAGTGCGGATTCACTCCGCAGTACAAGGAGCTCGAGGATATGTACGAGAAGTTCCATGACAAGGGTCTCGAGATCATAGACATCCCGTGCAACCAGTTCGGCGAGCAGGCGCCGGGCTCCGACGCGGACATCGCGCAGTTCTGCTCGCTGAAGTACGACACCAAGTTCGAGCAGATGAGGAAGTCCGAGGTCAACGGCGAGAACGCGCTGCCGCTCTACGCCCATCTGAAGGCCGAGGCGCCGTTCGCGGGCTTTGGCAAGGGCGCGAAGGCCAAGCTGTTGGAGAAGGCCGTCAAGAAGATGAGCAAAAGTGCCGTCGAGGAGTCGGACATCAAGTGGAACTTCACGAAATTCGTGATCGACCGCGAGGGGAAGGTCGTGGCCAGGTTCGAGCCCACCATGGATATGGGCGACCTGGACAAGCTGGTGGCGAGCCTGGTCGGCTAATGGGAGGCTCCGCGATCGCGGAGCGCGGGCTTGCCAGTGAAATGAGAGGGCGCAACCGATTGGCTGCGCCCTCTTGCGTTGCTGCCGTTGCGCTCGCAAGCGCTAGATCACGTTCTCGTTTCTCGAGATGATGTCGTTTTGCAGGTCCTTGTCGAGCTCGACGAAGTAGGCCGAGTAGCCCGCGATTCTCACGACTAGATCGTGGTAGTCCTCGGGATTGACCTGCGCGTCGCGCAGAGTGTCGGTGTCGACGACGTTGTACTGGACCTCCAGACCGCCGTTTTCGAAGTAGGTCTTCGTCATGTCGCGCAGCTTGGCTGAGGACTCGTCGTTGCTGAGCACCGACGGATGCATCCTGAGGTTGAGCGCCATGCCGCCGAGGAACGAGTGGTGGTCGAAGCAGCGCGTGGACTGGAAGACCGCCGTCGGGCCGTTGACGTCGCGGCTCTGAGCCGGGCTCATAGCGTCGGCGATCGGGGTGCCGGCGAGGCGTCCGTCGGGGGTCGCCCAAGTCTCGTAGCCCTGCGCCACGTGGTCGGCAGCTCCGTAAAGTCCGGGCGTGAAGATGTCGGTGCGGGCGCCGGAGACCTCGCTGCACATCTGCACGTAGAGGTCGATCAGCCACTTGAGCTCCATGTCCGCGTACGGGTCGTTGTTGCCGTAGTGCGGAACCTCGTTGAGGATCGTCTGCCGCAGCTCGTCGTAGCCCTCCCAGTTGGCCATGAATGCGTCGTAGAGCTCGCGCGTCGTGCAGAGCTTCTTGTCGAAGCACATGTACTTGATGGTCGTGAACGAGTCGGCGACGGTGGCCAGGCCGGTGGCGGTGCAGCCGAAGGCGTTGTACTTCGCGCCTCCGACGACGATGTCCTTGCCCTTCTCCATGCAGCCTTCGATCGACATCGAGTAGCCTACCTGCGGGCAGGTGTACATCGAGATGTACTCGGTGTAGTTCTGGATCGAGATGTACATGCGGAAGATGTAGCGGATCATCTTCTCGAAGGCCGCGTGCACCTGCTCGATGTTGGTCATCTCGTAGAGATAGCCGGTGTGCAGCGATGCCTGCGCGTTGTTCATCGGGTTGCAGCCGTCGTTGAGGGCCATGTCGAGGATGACGCTCCAGTAGATGGTTGCATTCGGCGGATGCAGGCCGTTGCCGGCGGGCCAGTCGTTGCCGCAGCCGACGATCTCCTGGCAGCCGATGATGCCGTAGTCGCGCGCGTCGCGCAGCGTGAATCCGCGGTTCTTCATCAACGCGGGGATGATGACCTCGTCGTTTTGGAACAGCGGCAGTCCGCCGACGAGCCTGGAGACCGTCAGCGCGCACTCCCAGAGCTTGTCGGGCGTGTTCTTGTTGGTGCGCAGCGAGATGGTGGGGTCGTGCAGCTTGAGGCGGCCCACCGTTTCGAGAACCATGTAGGTGACGGGGTTGGTGGCATCCTCGCCGGTGTCGCGGTTGACGCCGCCGAGCGTGGTGTGCTGGTAGGTGTTGCCCACGCCGGTGATGATCGTGACGGCCTCGGGTGCCGCGCTGTAATAGCAGTTGCACTTGAGGAAGAACGCGTCGACGATCTCCTGCGCGTACTCCATGGTCATGCGGCCCTCTGCGAGGTCGCGCTCGAGGAAGGGCCAGACGTACTGGTCGAAGCGGCCGAGCGCAGGCGAGGGGATTTGCGTCTCCTGCTGGATGAAGACCTGGTAGAGCATGATGCCTTGGACGGCCTCCCAGAAGGTGCGCGCCGGGTTCTCCGAGATCCACATCAGGCCATCGCCCATCATCTTGAGCTCGGCCTTGCGCTCCTCGGTGGGGGCAGTCTCCATCTTCTCGTAGCACTTCTCGGCGTAGCGCTTGCCAAGGATCATCGCGCCCTCGGAAGCGATTTGCACGGCCTTGTAGAACATGTACTTCTCGACGTCGTGGCCCATGAGGTTGCCGCGATGGTCCTCCATCCACTCGACAGCCTGATCGTGGATGGCCTTGTAGCCGACGCGGATGATCTTCTCGTAGCCCGCGACGTCATGGCCCAGCGGCAGCGTGAGCAGGCCGATGTTGTGCGCGGTGTAGGGGGTTGCGCAGAGGCTCTCGAGTTCGTCGTAGAAGTCGGGCTTCCAGGCGGCCGCCTGTGCGCCGTTGGTGCGCGTCTCCCAATATTCGGTGATGCTTGTGAGGTATTCGAAGTCCTCCGGCTTCATCGTCTGATGGACGAGCGCATCTGGGGGAGTGTGGTAGTAGCCGTCATCCTCGAGCGTCCACTCTCCGTTGTTGATGGCATCGGCGATCCACAGGTACCTCGCGCCCCACTCCGGATATACGCCGTTTCCGCAGAACTCGACGCCCTTGTTGCCGACGATCACCTCGAAATCCTCGACGCGGACGGTCATCTTCTCGCAGATGGCCTTGAGCGCCAGGGGCTTCTTGATCATCGGGTGCA
>JAILQZ010000020.1 GCA_024698685.1 bacterium | reverse complement strand
TGTACTCCTGCGCCTTCTCGAGGAAGGTGATCATGTCGTTGACATCGAAGCCATCGGGCTTGTACTCGGATCCGGAGAGGCGGATCATGACGGGAACGTTCGGCCCCACTCTGTCGCGGACCGCCTTGGCGATCATCAGCGGGAAGCGCATGCGGTTCTCGAACGGGCCGCCGAACTCGTCGGTGCGGGTGTTCATGATCGGCGAGAAGAACTGGTCGGGCAGCCAGGTGTGACCGTAGTGCAGCAGGATCGCGTCGAAGCCCGCATGCAGCATGTATGCAGCGGTGTCGGCAAACTGCTGGCAGACGTGCTCCATGTCCTCGACGGTCATCGACTTGATCTTAACCTCGATGAGATCGCCAGTCGCCTCGCCGCTCATCGCGAGGTTAGCGTTGGAGAGATGCGTGCCTGGCTTGAAGTAGCTGACGGACTCGGACGCGCTCATAGGCTGCACGGTGTTGTACTGGGTCTTGACCTTGTTGCCTCCGTGAGTGAGCTCGACGCTGGCGATTGCGCCGTGCTCATGGATCACCTGGGCCATCTCCGCGTAGATCGGAAGGTTGTCGTCGTTCTTGATCATCTCCGGGACGTGGTTGGCTCCATCGCCGACGGCCATCTCGCCGAGCGTCACGATCGCGGCGCCACCGCGTGCCTTGTGCTCCAGGTATCCGATGTAGTAGTCGTCCGGCCTGTTGTCCACAACATGGAAGATCATGTTCGGTGCGGACATCACCCTGTTCTTCATGGTGAGGTTCTTGAGCTTGAGCGGCTTGAACATATTCGGGTAATTCTTGGAATACATGTCTTTACCTCTTTCTCGATGTCGTTTTGCGCTGCAGAAACGTGACCTATATCTTGCCGAGATCCAGTGCAGCGAAGTAGCCGGTGTGGACCGCACCTGCGACCTTGCCGACCTTCTTCGCGTCGCCGATGAGCGTAACCCTGCCCTTGATGTCGTCGAGAGCGAAGTATAGGTCGTTGACACTCTTCATTCCAACTGCATAGAAGACGCTGTCGGCCTCGAGGCGAATCTCCTCTCCGTCCTTCTCGTAGATCACCGCGCCGTCAACGATCTCCTTGACCATCGCGCTGGTGACGATCTCGACCCCAGCCTCGCCTAAGACGCGATTCAGGCCGAACTTGTACAGGAGGCCAGCATCGCGCAGAGCCTTGTCCATCGCCTCGAGGACGATGACCTTCTTGCCGAGACTGCTGAGGTGGATTCCTGTCTCGCAGCCGATGAGACCGCCGCCGATCATCACGATGTTGTCGCCGACGACGCAATCGGGGTCGTTGTAGATCTCGGTGGCATGCTTGGCCTTCTCGATGCCGGGGATCTTCGGGATGACCGGCTCGCTGCCCGTGGCCACGATGACATCATCGAAGCCGTGGTCGGCGATGAACTCAGGCGTGACCTCGGTGTTGAGCAGCACGCGGATGTTGAGGGCCCCGACACGCTCGACCATGAAGTTCTTCCAGTTGTTGAGATCGTGCTTGTACGCATCGACATCGGAGAAGTTGATCCTGCCACCGAGCCTATCGCCCTTCTCTGCCAGAGTCACCTCGTGGCCGCGGCGAGCCGCGATGATAGCGGCCTCCATGCCGGCAGGGCCACCGCCGACGATGAGGACCTTGCGCGAGACCTGCGCCTTTCCGATGTCCTCGCCGAAGCCCAAGCGCGCCTCGCGGCCGATGAGCGGGTTGACGCTGCAGATGATGTGGCGGTCGGCGTTGTCGCTGTCAGAGCAGGTGAGGCAGCGCAGGCACGGGGTGACCTCGTTGCGTCTGCCTGCCAGGGTCTTCTCGGGCAGGTACGGGTCGGCCAGCAGCGCACGCGACATCGAGACGCCGTCGGCGTTGCCGGACGCGATGGCCTGCTCGGCCAACTCCGGCGTGAGAATAGAGCCCACCGGGAAGAGCGGGATGTGGACCTTGCCGGACTTCTTGATCTGCTCGGCATACCCAACATTGAGGTTGTATCCGTTGTAGGTGGAGGCATTGCTCCTGGTGATCTCGTCGCGGCTGATCTCGGCCATGTCGACGTAGTCCTGCGCCTTCTCGAGGAACGCGATGATGTCCTCGGTGGTGAATCCGTTGGGAACGGGCTCGCAGCCGGCAACGCGCATCAGGAGCGCTTGGTTGGGCCCGACGCGGTCGCGGACGGCTTTGAGAACCATCAGTGGGAAGCGCATGCGGTTCTCGATGGGGCCACCGAACTCGTCGGTTCGCGTGTTGGTGCGAGGCGACAGGAACTGCGAGAACAGCCAGCCGTGGCCGAAGTGCAGCAGGACGGTATCGAAGCCCGCATGCAGGCAGTACTCGGTGGTGTCGGCGAATTGCTTGCAGACATGCTCCATGTCATCGTAGTCCATCTGCTTGATGGGAATGCGGATGAGCTCGGAAGCCGCGGTGCCTTTCGCGATGTTCTCGTTGGAGAGATGGCTTCCCTTCTGGAAGACGCTCTCGCCTGCAACCGGACCCATAGGGCCGACGGTGTTGTACGCGGCCTTGATCTTGCTGCCGCCGTGGGTGAGCTCGGCGCTGGCGATCGCGCCATGCTCGTGGATGGCCTGCGCCATCTCGGCCACCAGCGGCAGGTTGTCGTCGTTCTTGATCAGCTCGGGTACGTGGCAGCCGCCATCGCCGACGGAGAGCTCTCCGAGATTGACGATCGCAGCGCCTCCGCGCGCCTTGTGCTCGAGGTAGCTGATGTAGTAGTCGGTCGGCCTTCCATCGACATTCTGGAGCAGCATGTTCGGGGCAGACATGATCCTGTTCTTGAGGATGAGATTGTTGATCTTCAGTGGTTTGAACAGATTCGGATAGTCCTTGGAATACATGGTCCTCTTGCCTCTTTTCCTCGACATTCTTCCTGAAACTGCGGCGATTCGCCACTAATCGCGATTCTATCATCTAGACAACTGTCCGATATGGGATAGCGGGCATTGATTTGGCATTGCTTTGGCCTTGTGCAGCTATGTACTGCGATTATTCGGACAGATTCTGCGCGAACGTATCAGAGCGCAAAATGCCAAAGCAAAGAGGCCGCGGCATTGCGCCACGGCCTCCGTGCATAAGCGAGTGGATGGGTTTGTCTTCCCTGGTTCTCGGCTGCTAGAAGCCGGCCCTTCCGTACCTCTCCTCGGCTGCATCGAGGTTGTCGTAGCCGAGCTGCTCGACGGTGTTCTCGAGAATCATCATCGGAAGGCTCTTCCCCTGCTCCCTGAGCTCGGCGAGATAGAGCGCGAACTGCTCGAGAGTTGCTGCGGAGTAGGTCATGATCTCGCACATGAGGTAGGTGTCGACGGAGACCATGCCGCCATCCGAAGTGCCATAGGGGCGCGAGGCCGCCGAGATCTTCGGATACTTCTCGCGCATAGCGATTGTGTCGGCGAGCATCTGCTCCATGACGATCATGATCAGCTGCTGCTTGGTCTCGAGATTGTCGGTCTCGCCCATGTACTTGTAGCCAGTCATGTAGGCGTACTTCTCGGTTAGCAGGTTGCGGTCGACTGCGAGCGCATTGTTGAGGTCGGCGAGATAGCTCTCCCTCATCGCCTCGTTCCATGCGTCGAACTGAGCCGAGCGCATGATGTAGAAGGTGCGCCAGTCATCTTGGCAAGAGGCGCGTCCGCCCTCGTTGTTGACCTTATCGAACATGTCCCACTCGATCTTGATGATCTCGTCAGTGTACTTCTCTGCCATAGTGCTTCCTCCAGATCTCTTGCTTGAAGGCTAGATTGTATATATCGATATTCTACTCATATTGCGTAGGAAGGCTAGCGAGCCTCGCATCTTCGATTCGGCTCTGGACCTCCTCGCCATGCTGAACGAGGAACGTGCTGGACGAATCGGAGAGACCCTGGCGCCTCAGCTCGTCGGCTATCAGGGCGCAGATCTCCTCGATGATTATGGCACGACTGACGTCTATAGGCTCGATTTCGTGGACGATCACGTTGCCAGCTGGGATCTCGCCCTCCACCATCTCTCCAGAGTAGAGCTTCTCGAGCTTGGGGGCGATCTGCGCCGACAGCAGCGGCAGATCCCTCATCGCACGAAGGGCCCACTTGTAGTAGGGCATGAAGCGCTTGTTGAGAAGGAAGACCATCGAGATGACGTCCTCGACGAACTTCGCGAGGATCACCTCGCAGGTCACCCTGTCACCGCGCTGGGCGGTGCGCAGGTAGTTGTATTGACCGGTTTGCGCGACGGCGAGGCACCTGGCGGCAACCTTCTTGAGCCACAGGTCGCGCGGGTAGTACTTGAGGATCTCCTCGCGGATGGCGGTGAACTCCCCTATCGGATCCGTGAAGATGCGCCCGTTGGTGACCATGACGAAGTTCGCCTCGGGCACGCGCCTCCAATCGAGGATCTTCTCGGGGGCACCTGGACTGCCGATCAGGCTGATGAAGAAGTTCTGCGGGGTCATCACAGTCGAGCGCACGCCGTAGTCGCTGATCACTCGGAACGGCTCCTCGGGATGCGCAGCGAAGAGCGCGCGCTTCCACTCGATGACCTGCTCGCCGATCTCGGAGAAGTCCTCTTGCGTCAGCCACATGAAGAACTCGATTCCCCAGTCGTGGTCGCTTGAGAGATCGTCATCGAATCCGAGGCACTCCGAGCCGTTGCCCACCAGCCCTGCGCCGATCCTATCCCAGTGGTTCGGGAAGCTCTCCTTGAGAGATGGCATCGCCACTCTCCAGAAGAACTCCTCGCTCATATCCAGCGCCTTGCTCACTGCAGCCTCGACTTGATGTCAGCTGCCTTGGCGAGGCACTCCTGCGCCTTGGCATCGTCGCCGAGCGCCTTGTAGACCGAGCCGATGTTGGCGATTGCCGCAGCGTAGTCGGTGTTCTCGCCGAAGTTCTTGCGCGTGAACTCCGCGGACTTCTCGAAGCCCTCGAGCGCCTTGTCGTACTCGCCCTTGCGAAACGCTATGACGGCGTTCATATTGAGGATCGCCGGATAGTGGCCGCTCGTGTTCTTCCTGGTCTCGTAGATGTCGAGCGCCTTGCCGGCGTGCCTCTGCGCCATCTCGAGGTCTCCCTTGCGAAGCGCCAGCGATGCGAGGTTGCTAAGGGAGATGGCCTCTTCGCTCTCGCCCGGATGCAAACGGGCCATGATCTCATAGCCTGCAGTCGCGTAATTGAAGGCGGAGTCGATCTCATCCATTGCGAGGTAGGTCAGCGACATGTTGTTGTAGAGGCTCGCGCGCTCGTAGGTGTCGCCCACCATCATCATATCCATGATGTCCAAGGCGGTCTGATAGCGCTTGGCAGCCTCCTCGAACTCGCGCATGAGCCTGTAGACCCCGGCGACGTTGAGCAGGATGACCGCGCACTCGGTTACGGCGTTGGTGCCGCACACTGCCACGAGACCCTCGTATGCCATGGTGAAGTTCTCGATCGACTCATGGAAGCGGCTCTGCTCGCGATAGAGCGCTCCGAGCTCGTTGCAGACGGAGATCAGGTCCGAAAGGCCCTCCTCGCCCTTCTCGATGCACTCTGCGCGTGCCTCGAGCATGAATTTCTCGGCATACTCCATGCCGTTTCCGTAAGCTTCGTCTATTCTCTCAACGATATTTGCCATTAATGCCCCTTTCATCTGGGAATTGCGCATGAATAAACTATATCATCGTTGCGCCATCCGAGGACGCGCGCGCAGAAAAAACGGCCGACACGCAAATCGCGCATCGGCCGTTTCGATTGCAAGCAGCTAAGCGCTGTGCAGCGATTACCAGCCCCAGTAATAGGGAGTGCTGACAAGGGTGTAGAGCCCGAACGCCGCCAGAAGGATTCCGAAGACGATGAGTCCAACGGCGCATCCCCTGTTGTTCATCGCAGCCTTCGCCCTCTTATCGGCGATGACATCCTCCTCCGGTCTTGTGGAGAAATAGGATGCGTCGGCCTTGTCGCCGGTTGCCTTCGAGAGGATGAACCTTCCGCCAACCTCGCGCAGCTCTCCGATCATGAAGACCTGGTAGTTCAGCGGAATTCCGATCTCTACGAGATGATATCCCCTGAAGCGATCGAACGAGACGTTCTCATGGTTTGCAGCCTGCTGGAGGATTCCAGAGAGCGCCATGCCGAGCAGCATGCCGGTGAGAGGATCGGATCCGCCACGCGGTACGCCGAAGCCACCGCCGAAGCCCTGCGGAGGACGTCCACCGCCAAAGCCGCCGGTGGGACGACGTCCGCCGCCGAAGCCAGCGGGAGGTCTCTGTGCGAACATGACGTTGCTGCCGAGTTCATCGCCGTCGATGCCGCCACCGCCAATGCCTGCAAGCGCAAGCGCGGGAGCGGGGGCCTTGGGCATGATGCTCATCAGCGCCACATAAGCCCTGTTGGAGAGCGAGTTGACCATCTGGACGAAGGAAGAGGTCCAACTCGGCTGCTCAGCTACGCAGAAGAGAGCGCCGGAAGAACCGCGCCTCGAACCCGTGTAGAGCCTCTGAGAGATGTCCGAGTTGGGATCCTCGATCCTGTCGTACATGCTGAGCAGCTTGACTTCGCCGCCGAAGCTCGCAAGATCGATGTAGACCTTTGCGTCGCAGGATCCGTCCGTGATGTAGAACTGGTCGACGGACCTCTCGTGCGAGGCGACGTTCTCCTCAGTGCCCATGCCCTCGGTGGCGACGATCTCGTAGCACGTGGCATCGTAGAAGGCCACCTGCTTGCCCGAGAACGGACCCACCGCGGGATTGTCAGAACCCGTGGTTCCGATGAGCTCGACGTAATGCTTGTAACCGGGCGCAGTCTCCCCTAGCTCGGTCAAGATCTCGATGGCATCTTTGATCTTGGTCGGCTTCATATAGCGCATCTCTTGGATGCTTTCGTCTGCACTTGCAATCCTGGATGTTGATTGCTTCTTGCCTCTAACTAGCATCACGATGCCGACAACGACAACGATGATGCCGAGGATAATTGCGCCATATTCCATGTTACAGACCCAACTCGCTCTTCAGACGTGCAAGCTCGTCCTCGACGGCCTGGTTGCGCTCGACGATTGCAAACTCATCGACAGGCGCATAGTCGTCTGCGTTGATCTCGGTGAATGCAGCGGCGATTGCCTCCTTCTCGGCAACCTTCTGCTCCATCTTCTCGAGCTTTGCGAATGCGGAATCGGTGGAGGTGGAGCTGATCGTGCGGGCGACGCCCTCGGTGGCCTCCGCCATCTGTGCGCGTGCAATGATCAGATTCTCGCGGGCGCGTGCCTCCTCGAGCTTGGCCTTGAGAGCCCTGACCTGGTCGCGAAGCTTTGCGGTCTGCTCGGCGATCTTCTGATAGGACTGCTCGAATACGGCGACCTGCTTCTCGACGCCGACCTTGGAATCGAGAGCCTTGCGGGCGAGATCCTCGTTGCCCTGCTTGAGAGCTGCCTTTGCCTTGTTCTCCCAATCGAGAACGTTCTCCTTGGCCTGCTCGAGCTGGCTCTTTGCGATCTTCTCGCTAGCCATCGCCTGGCCGAGGCCCTGAGTTGCCACGTCAACCTGATCCTCCATCTCGAGAATGAGCTGCTTGACCATCTTCTCCGGGTCTTCAGCCTTGTCGAGGAGATCGTTGATGTTAGCCTTCAGGATGTCACTGATTCTCTTGAAAATTGCCATAGTAGTCATCTCCTTATATCGATGGCAGTTTAACGGTGATTTGATTCTATCACTCACGGAACGCTGTTGACGTGCGTTTGGAATCTTTTTTAACCAATTCTCATGCTTTTCGTTGCTTTTCAGCTTGCTCGCCATGGCCGAGCGCCTCATTTCAATTCGACGCATCATGCAGAAAAACAGCGCTGCCCCACGCTGATGCGCAGGGCAGCGGATTCAACGCTTTGAGCGGCTGGCCTATATCTTGTAAAGCTCGCGCTCGACGTAGGTGCAATGCAAAATCTGGTGCGCATTGTGGCTGTTAGGCCTGTCGAGGTATTCGTCGTACATCATCTTGACCTCGGGGTTCTCGAGGCTGCGGCGCAGCGGCATCTTGTCGTCGATGTTGTAGGTGCCCTTGATGCGGGCGGCGGGAATCGACTTGATGGACTTCTCCCAAGCGGAGTGCTGAGGCTGTCCGCCGCCGTTGATGCAACCGCCAGGGCAGGTCATGATCTCGACGAAGTCGTAGTGCGCCTCGCCGGACTTGATGGCCTGGATGAGCCTCTCGGCGTTGTTGAGACCGGACGCAACCGCGATTCGGAGCGTGGTCTCCCCCACCTGGTAGGTTGCCTCCTTGATGCCCTCGAGTCCACGTGTCTCCTCGAAGATCAGCGGCACATCGGCCTCGGGGCCGGCGAGGATGACCGCTGCCGTGCGCAGCGCAGCCTCCATGACTCCACCAGAAGCACCGAAGATGACGGCGGCACCGGTGGACTCGCCCATGATCGGGTCGAAGGGCGTGTCCTTGAGCATGCCAAAGACCATGCCCGACTCGACGATCATATCGGCGAGCTCACGCGTGGTCAGCGAGAAGTCGGTGGGCATGCAGCCGTTGTCGAGCCTTTGCTCCTCACGCTCGATCTCGAACTTCTTGGCCGTGCAGGGCATGATCGAGACGACGACTATCTTGCTCGGGTCGATGTGGTTCCTCTCGGCCCAGTAGGTCTTGATCAGACCTCCATGCATCTGCTGCGGAGAGCGGCAGGTCGAGAGGTTCGGGAGCAGGTCGTGGTGATAGTACTCGCAATACTTGATCCAACCCGGACAGCAGGAGGTGAACATCGGCATCGTGCCGCCGTTGGCGATGCGGTCGATGAGCTCTGTGCCCTCCTCCATGATCGTGACGTCGGCAGCCCAGTCGACATCGAAGACGTAGTCGAATCCGAGGCGCTTGAGCGCGGTGACCATCTTGCCCTCGGTGTTGGCGCCGAGCGGCTCGCCGAAGCGATCGCCCAATCCGACGCGGACCGAAGGAGCAGTGATCGCGATGACTATCTTGTCCTCGTCCTGGATGGCCTCGCGCACTTGGTTGGTCTGGCTCTTGAGCGAGAGCGCGCCTGTCGGGCAGGCTGCGATGCACTGTCCGCAGTTGACGCAGTTGACCTCGGCCATATCACGCCCGAACGCATGCTCGATATGGGTCGCGAAGCCGCGATCTGCGGGCGTGAGGACGCCTACCTGCTGGGTCTTCCTGCACACTGCAACGCAGCGACGGCAGAGGATGCACTTGCTGTTGTCCCTGATGAGGTGCGGGGCGCTCTCCTCGAGTTGCGGCTCGAGGTTCTCGATCTGGTAGCGTACGTGATCGACGCCGAGGTCCGCGCAGAGCTGCCTGAGCTCGCAGTTGTCATTGCGCTCGCAGGTCGTGCACTCCTGACGATGGTTGGACAGGATGAGCTCGAGCGAGTTGCGGCGCGACTTGCGGATTGCTGGCGAGTCGGTCGTGACGACCATGCCATCGCTGACGGGATAGACGCATGCTGCCACGAGACCGCGAGCGCCGGTGGCCTCGACGAGGCACATACGGCAGCTGCCGAACTCGTTGACGCCCTTGAGATAGCACAGCGTGGGAATCTTGATGCCGGCCTCACGTGCCGCATCGATGATCTTGTAATCGGCGGGGACGGAAACCTCCACGCCATCGACAGTGACTTTGACCATGTTGTTATCAGCCATCATCATCACCTAACCTTTGGAGATTGCGCCGAAGCGGCAAGTGTCGATGCATGCACCGCAGTGAATGCACTTGAGCTGATCGATGATATGGGGCGACTTGGCCTCTCCCACGATTGCGAAGACCGGGCAGTTCCTGACGCAAGCTGTGCATCCGATGCAGATCTCCGGGTTGATGGTATAGGTGACCAGCTGCCTGCAGACGCCAGCGCCGCAGTGCTTGTCGTTGACATGCTCCTCGTACTCGTTGCGGAAGTGCTTGAGCGTGGAGAGCACCGGGTTTGGCGCGGTCTGGCCGAGAGCGCAAAGCGAACTCGTCTTGAGGTGCGCGCAAAGCTCCTCGATGATCTCGAGATCCTCTGGCGTGCCCTTGCCGTCGATGATCTTGTCGAGGAGGCCGAGGAGGCGCTTGGTGCCGATGCGGCACGGAACGCACTTTCCGCACGACTCATCGACGACGAAGTCGAGGAAGAAGCGCGCGATGTCGACCATGCAGTTGTCCTCGTCCATGACGATGAGGCCACCGGAGCCCATCATCGAGCCGATCGCTCCGAGCGAGCCGAAGTCGATCGGGGTATCGAGGTGCTTGGCAGGGATGCATCCGCCAGAAGGTCCGCCGGTCTGAGCTGCCTTGAACTCCTTGCCATTGGGAACGCCACCGCCAACCTGCTCGATGATCGTGCGCAGCGGGGTGCCCATCGCAACCTCGACCAAGCCGGCCTGCTTGATCTTGCCGCCGAGGGCGAAGACCTTGGTTCCAGTGGTATCGTCGGTGCCGATCGCCTTGAACGCAGCGGCACCGTTGTTGATGATGTAGGTGATGTTCGCCCAGGTCTCGACGTTGTTGAGAACCGTGGGCTCATCGAAGAGTCCCTTGTTGGCAGGGAACGGAGGACGAGGCCTAGGCTCGCCGCGATGGCCCTCGATCGAGGTGAGCAGCGCGGTCTCCTCGCCGCAGACGAACGCGCCGGCGCCGAGGCGCAGGCCGAGGTCGAACGAGAAGCCGGTGCCTAGGATGTTCTCTCCGAGCAGACCCTTGGCCTTGGCCTGGTCAATCGCGATCTGCAGGCGGCGAACCGCAATCGGGTACTCCGCGCGAACGTAGATGTAGCCCTGGCTAGCACCGATCGCGAAGCCCGCTATCGCCATCGCCTCGACCACTGCATGAGGATCGGACTCGAGAACTGAGCGGTCCATGAACGCGCCCGGGTCTCCCTCGTCTGCGTTGCATGCCACGTATTTGATTCCATCGGGGCTGACGGCATTCTTGGTGAACTGCCACTTACGGCCGGTCGGGAAGCCCGCGCCGCCACGTCCCCTCAGCCCGGACTCCAGCACCACGTCGATGACCTCCTGGGGCTCCATGTCATCGATGACATGGGCCA
This sequence comes from bacterium, assembly GCA_024698685.1. Lineage (GTDB taxonomy): Bacteria > Actinomycetota > Coriobacteriia > Coriobacteriales > CADBOM01 > RGIG5709. Next base: position 12,030 of record JAILQZ010000020.1, on the reverse strand, counting down.
ATGCGGAATAGCCTCCGGCAAGCAGGTACTGGTCGATGTCCTCGGGGTCGATGAGCCCGCAGTTGCGCAGGACGACGCGCTCCTGCACGCTGTAGAACTCAGCGTCCTCCACGCTTGTGATTCCGTCCTGTCCGCAACCCTCGGGACCGCCGACGGTGTACTCGCGGAGAACCTCTCCGCCCTTGATGTGTCGCTCGACGACCTCGGCTGCCTTGTTGGCATCCATGTGGACGTAGGTGGTCCTGTTGCCCTGCGCATCGAAGACCTCGACGATCGGCTCGAGGAAGCACGAACCGATGCAGCCGACGCGGTCGACCACTGCGTCCTCGCCAGCGAGGAGCTCGTTGAGCTTGTCGTAGACCGGCTGGGCGCCTGCGGTGAGACCGCACGTCGCCATGCCGACGGTTAGCCTGAATGCAGGGGTCTTCTTCGCGGCATCGAGCTCGTCGAAGATGGCCTTCAGATTATCCTTTGCTGCCATATCGCACCCCCTACATGTACTTAGCCAGGATGCCGGCTACACGATCGGGAGTCATGTGACCGTAGACATCGTCGTTGACCAGCATGATGGGCGCAAGTCCGCAGGCTCCGACACAGCGGGTTGCGTCAACGGAGAACTTGCCGTCATCCGTCATAGCGCCCACCTCGCAGCCGAGAACCTTCTCGACCTCGGCCAGAACCGATGCGGAGCCCTTGACGTAGCATGCCGTGCCGAGGCACACGCTTACCTGGTTCTCGCCCTTGGGATTGAGCGTGAACCGCGTGTAAAACGTCGTGACTCCGTAGATTTCTGAAAGGGGTATGTTCAGCTCCTCCGCTATGATCTTCTGCACCTCTTCGGGCAGATAGCCATAGATTTCCTGAGCCTCATGGAGAATCGGCATCAGGGGCCCTTGCTCGCCCTTATGGGCTGCGATGACCTCCCTCAGCTGCCTCTCCTGTTCCTCAGTGCCTGCAAACGGCACTGTCGTCTTGCAATTTGGCACGACATCCTCCTTCTTGCGCTTTCACAGATGCGCTTTCCCGCAGAGGCACCGATGCTCTTGCCTGTGCAGAAAAGCGCGTATCAGGTGAATTCTTCCAAACAGGTATTCTAGCAGAAAAGGAAGTTTACAGATGAAAACGCTGATGTTTTAGGATTGGCTGGACAGATTTGTTCTATAGCAATCCAGATATAATCCTTTCGATGGCCGAAAGAGCGCCTTTATCGAAGGTGTATTCGACAATTTGAGGCTGTCCAGTCGATTGAACCTGCTCAATCCTGACAAATGCCAACTCCACGCTCTCATAGCCAGAATCCAACAGGGCGTACGCATAGCACATGGCCTGCAAGCGATGCTTATCCTGCAAGGCCTCGGGAGTCTCGTCAGGGCTGCCTCCGGTCTTGTAGTCGACTACGAAAGCATGCTTGCCGTCGTTCGTGCAGAGAAGGTCGATTTCTCCGTTGAGGTAGTACGGCAGCATGGATTGGCCGCCCTTCCCTGGCGTGGCGATGGGGCTATCCGCGAAGCGGATGCAGAAGGGAACCTCGGGGCGCACGCTCGCGAAGCCAGCTGCCTTGGCGGCCACGTCGCTGGCCACCCATGTGGCAACCGCGAAGCGCAAGCGCTCGATCTGGCTCGGGGCGAGCTTGAAGTTGCGCGCGATGTCGAGGACGCTGTCCGTGGGCAACGGCCTTACCGCTCCCCTGCCCGATTCGCTCTGGGTTCCATCGCCGAACGAATGGGTGAGCGCCATCCTCTCGCAAACCGCATGGAATGCGAGGCCAAGCATCACTGCAACTCCATCCCTGCTCGACTCTCCATCGACGCCAGACGCCTCGATGACCTCGAGATCCTCAGGATAGAGATCCGGGTCGGCGTGCGAGAGCGAGCTGTATGAGAAGAACCCGCTGAAGGGAACGGGGATGCCCGCCAGCTCGAGTTCGCGCGGCTCGGAACCAAGGATCGGCACGCTGGGATTGCGCTGGGCGATGCTGGCGACTGGCAGCTTGCAATCGGGGTGCCCGACCCACAAGATGTTGCCATTCTCGTCCTTGTCAAGCTCGATCAGCTGGTAGTCGCAAGGGTGCGAACCGCCGAAATCGACCATCCCAGATGCGCTGGGAAAATCCCCTATTCCGAAGATGCCGGTGCAGAGATCGCGAAGGGCCGTGCCCTCCTTGACGCCAACGTCGATGATCGGCTTGTATTGGGCTCCTATCACGAGCACCTCGGCTGCACGCGTAATGCCGACGTACATCTTCCTGTCGTTTTCGCGGTAGCTCTCCTCGATGTCGAAGTTTCTGAGCATCCTGGAATATGCGCTGGCGCTGGGCGCGCTCTTGAAGTCGATCTCGGCCTCGTCGATCGCCAGCTTCTTCGCCAACTCGCCAACCTTCGGGTAGATGTCCTTGGTTCTGCCCCAATCGAGCGACGCGTAGACGCTTCCGCTGCGCTTGACCAGCGCCAAGGTTCCGCTGCGATCGTTCCTGTCGGTGTTGGAGCTGAATTCGGCGAGGCCCACCACCTTGAACTGCAAACCCTTCGACGCATGGATCGTCATTATGCGGACGGCATTCTCCTCTCCTCCGAAGAGGACTCCGACGCGGTCGGCTGAGCCATCGGCGATACGTCTCTTGAAGGCGGCATTGATGTTCGAGACGCCCATGATATGCTGGGATTCGTACTCCTCGATGATTCTGATTGCCTTGAAAAGGTTTGCGCAGGAGGCGCTTCCCACACTGCCGGCGTCCGCGAGCCTCGAGATGAAGCCGCTCTCGCTCAGGACCGCCTCGACGACGTATGCCACGCTGCGATGGCGGAGCATGGCTCTGCAGCGACCGAAGAGATCGCGCACGAACTCGAGCGATGCGGAAAGGGCGATCTCGCGATCGAGCAGCGCAGCTGCAATATCGATGTGACGCGCCCGCGCTGCGATTCCCAGATTCGCAATCTCCGCCTCGCCAACATCGACGATGCCGCTCATCAGGAATTCTAAGAGCGCTTGGGAGTCGTGCGGGCTGGCGAGACATCCGAGGATGCACGAAACCGCAGCGACCTCGGAGCATGTCCAGAATCCAGATCCGCCCGCGATGACCGCTTGGAAGCCTTCGGCCTCGAGCGCCTGCGAGAAGATGTCCGCATGCGTCATCGTGCCGAGCAGCAAGACCATATCGCCTGCGGAGAAGGCTCCTCTATCGCGAAATTCTGCGAACTTGCGGGCGATCGCCGCAGCCTCGTACCTGCGGTTCATCTCGGAAGCCGCCCCCCTCGCGACTATCAGGTTGAGCCTCGAGAGGCCGCAGACAGTGGAAGGCGCGGGCTCCAATCCGGGTTTGAGCTCGAGGAACCTCTTCCCGAATACGTGCGGCTGGCCGAAGATGCTGTTCGCGAACTTGAGGATGTCCGCATGCGATCTGAAGTTCTCCCCCAGCTCGATGGGATCGGCGCCAACGCTGTCGATGAACTCCTCGAAGACCGAGATGTCCGCGCCCCTGAATCTGTAGATCGACTGCTGCGCATCGCCAACCGTGCAAAGCTGCGCGTCATCTGCCAATGTGCGCGTGATGATGTCGATCTGAGTTTGGTCGGTGTCCTGGAACTCGTCGACCATGATGATCCTGAATTGCTCCCTATACTCATCGGCGATTGCCGGAAAGCGCGTAAGCGCCTTGTGGGTGAGTGCGAGGAGGTCGGAGTTGTCTAGATACCCGGAGCTGCGCTTGGTCTGCGCATAGATCTTCAAGATGCCCTCGGTAAGTCTGATGAGAGATTTGAGATTCGCCTGGCACAACGCCGCCTTGGCCTCGGCAGCGGCGGCGTAAACCGCCTCGATGTCGTCGGCCATCGCCGAAACAACTTCCCCATTGCTCTTGGTCGCCCTCGGCTTCCTGAGCTTGCCGTGCTCCTCTAGGATATCGAAGAGCCTCGTGAGGTCGATGCCATCGATGTCGAGGAAAGCCTCGTCGAGCGCTTCGAGAAGCTCGGAATGCTCCTCGCACACCTCGATGGCCTTGTCGGTGAGCCCTGTGGCGCTGCGGAAGATGTTGACGTTGCCGCGCAACCTCTCGCGCAGCTTCTTGGCTATGGCCGTAGGCAGCATCGACATCGGCCCGAGCTCGATCGATCTGGATCCCGAGGGCATGCCAGACATCTCGTCGACTAGCTTGAGGATCAGCCGCTGCGCCGAAAAGGCGCTGCCCTGGGGATACGCATACTCGATGAAGAGCTCGTCGAAGGTCTTCTCGGACTTAGCGGCATCGAGCATAGCCTCGATGGCAACCGAGAGCATGGCGCTCGCTTGGTCGTCGGTTGCGATCTCGAATGCAGGGTCGATGCCCAGCTCGAGCGCATGGGCTCTGAGGATGCGAGAGCACATGCCGTGGATGGTGGAGATCCAGGCGTTATCTACGAGGAGCGCCTGCTCGTGCATGCCGTTGCTCCTCAGCGCCGAACGGATCCTGCCGACGAGCTCGGAGGCCGCCTTTCGCGTGAAGGTGATGGCAAGAACGTCGCCGATCTGCTCTAGCGCCCTGCGCTGCATCATCGTTGCGATCTTCTGCGTCAGCGTAAAGGTCTTGCCCGTGCCCGCAGCAGCGGATATGACGATGCGCTTATCGGTGGAATCTATGCATTTGCGCTGGTTTTGGGTGATGACGCTCATGCCGACCACACCGCCTTCGGGCAAGTGCCCGCAACCGGGCAGTACTCGCACGCGTATCTGCTTATCGGGTTGGGAAGGATGTCGCCCTGGGACATCCGCGCTATCGCCTCGGCTGCACGCTCTTCGGTGCTCTCGAGGAGCTTGGCGAACTCCTCGGGCGTGAGCGCTCCCTTGAAATAGCCGAACATTTCATCTGGCTTGACCTGCGAGCCGACATAGACTCCGGCGACGCGCTTGGGCTTCTTGTAAGACCTGAAGATCGAGCCGACGACGTCGAACCCCAGGAGGCGCCTCACTGCGCTGGCGTAGATGAGCGGCTGCACCTTGGGGGCGATTGCGAGGTCGCCCGTAGCCTTTGAGCCTGGATAGTACTCGCTTCCCAGCGAGCCCTTGTAATCGATGACTATTGCGTGACCGGAGTCGTCGACATCGATGCGGTCGACGATGCCGATCATCGGGTGGCCCGCATATTCGAACTCCCCATCGCGCCCGAACGTCAGCTCGAAGTGGGTTGGCACGAACCTCTTGATGAAGGTCCTGTCATCCCAGACAAGCCGTTTGACCTGCCGGATGCACGCGTCGATCTCGAGCTTCTCAACCTCTCCCGTAGCAACTGGCGGGTTCGGATTCTCGCTGTTCAATGCGCTCTTGAGGCATTCGTCGGCTATCGCATCGATGAGCGCATCGGAGCGGGCGCGAGTAAGCCCATCGGCACGCGTCGGCCTCCCCTGGGCATCGTGCAGCGTCTCGTAGAACCGCTGCAGCAGCTCATGGGCGAAGGAGCCGAGCACCAGGTTGTCGAGTTCGGCATCGATGCTCTCGATGCGCATCTGCCTCTCGATGAACCACCTGCGCGGACAGGAAAGGTAGCTCTCGAGACTCGTTACCGAGATGGCCCTTGTGCTGCCATCCTCCCTCCTGATGAGCGCCTCGCCGATGTCCAAGAGCTCTGAGGGGCCCAAGTCCTCGATGCGATGGTACGGAACGAGCGCGTACGGCCGATTATCGCACCGAGCCGAACTCGCCCCTTGAGGGCGAATCGAGATCGCCTGGAGGTTGCCGTCGTCGGCGAATCTCGCCAGATGCAGCTCGCTGTGCAGGAACTCCTCGGGCAGCCCTGTGCGGGTGTGGATCGAATCGAAGTCGGTCAGATCGGCGCGATAGCAGTCGATGACCTCCTCGAGAAGCACGCTGGCTCGCTGCTCCTCGCCGTCGTCGTTGTAGAGCGCGCGCTCGAATACGATCTTCTCGCTCGTTGCGCTCAGCGCACGCTGGAACGCATTCCTGGTCTCGGCTAGGTAGTCTCGCGAGATATCCGCTCCTACCTTGGCGAATAGCGCCACGGAGACATCATCGTCCTTGGTCACCGGGAAGTCTTCGGCGGTAAGATGCGCCATTATCGCGACCTTCGCCTGCGATCTTGCCAAATCCTCGATCTGCATGATCCTCACCGCAGGCAGGAGGGCATCGCCGTTGTAGCCAGCGGGCATGAGCGTGCGAGCGATCAGCACCTTCGAATGGGCCAGCACCTTGATCATCGAGAGGATGTCGGCTTCCGCGTCGATGCACGCATCGCAGGCGTTCTTGGCCATCTCGGCGCAGTGCGTGGCCAACTGTCCCTCGAAGTCGTTGGGCTGCGACGACGCGAACATCGCCGAGATCATCAGGTCGGAGAGCCTGTAGAGGTCATCGGCTCGCAGCGAATCGACGATCGCCTTGGCGCGGCTCGACTTCTCCCCATATTCGTCCAGGCATTGCTCGACGCTGAGCAGCCTGTGCTTGCGCCAGCGGCAATCGAGCTCGTAGGCTTGCCCTAGCGACAGGCCCGAGAATGGGCTGAGGACGAAATCGGAGAGGTCGAACTTCGAATCGTGCCTGACTATGGCGATGAATGCGCGGCCGAAACCCGTCTTGGCGAACATGTCCTCGTATCGAACGCAGCTCGCGATGCCCGCATCGGAAAGCTGGCGCATACAGGGACCGATGATCTTCTGATCCTTCATGGTCACCACGATGTCATCGGGCTGATATCCGGCCTTGACATGCTCCTCGACGAGCTGAGCTACGACCATCGCCTCGGAATACCTGCTGGTGCTGAATGCGAAGCGAACGTCTCCGCTCGGCTCGATAGGCTCGCCAACGTTGTAGATATGCTCGGCGAGCGCGGCAATCTCTTGAGAGCGCGCCTTGGGAGGAAACACCGCTCCAATCGGCTTGAGGGCCTCGGCGCTAGAGCCCATGGCGAATCGAGAGATGAGCGAGTCGACCAGCGCATACGCGGGAGCGTTGCTCCCCCTTACGAGAAATACCTGGGCATTGGCCTTCTCGAGAAACTCGATCTGCATCGGAGCAAGGTCCTGCAACCCAGCGACTACGATATTGGGATATGCGTCGAGGAAGGGCATGATCCTGCGCAGGACATCCCCCGTTTCGACGAAATGCACCTCGTCGAGATAGGCCATGTATTCGCCAAGGATGCGCCAGACAGCCTGCTCGCCCAGACTCCCGAAGGTGCCGAACATATCTATCCCACGCTCGAAAGCAACGAGTCCGGCCCCCTTCTCGACCATGCCCGATAGAAGGTTTATGGTCCCGATGCTGTCGGGAATCGGGCACTCGGTTCCGAAGAAATCCTTGTAGAGGGTCAGCGGAACCGAGAGGGCGAGCTTGCGGAACAAAGGAGTGACGATGTTGCCGCTGTTGCCGAAGAGATCCCATGCATCTTGCGCGAAATCGTTGAGTGTGGTCAGCTTGACGCCGAAGCTGGTCGACCTGCCGTTATCGGCAAGGAATGCCCTCCACTCGTCGATCTGAGCGTAGTCCTCTACGATGAGTATCACGTTCTCGGCTGCACCGATGCCAGCGATGCGCTCGCTGACCGCGAACTTGAGCTCGCGCGGACTTTCGACTGTGAAGATGGAGGCTGGCAAGTGTCACCTTCCTGTGGGATCGTAAGATTGCTGCCGCTTACCATTCTACTCGATTGGCGTTGGAACCATGCACCACAAGGGGGACAGCCAGCAGCTTTCTCAACCCTCGCCAAGCTGAGCCAAATGGGCAGCCGAATAGCAAACGATGCATCGAAGCAGCGCGTCCGATTATGCGCCAGCTCTGCGCCAGCGTCTGATGGTGCGCCACACGTAGAGAGCTCCGAGAAGCGCACTTAGCGCGATCGCTACGGCGAACACTGCTCCTGTGAGGCGCGTGCTGTCAGCCAGCTCGGCTGTTGAATTCGCCTTCGCAGTGTAGGTCGCCTCGTAGAGCCCATCTCCGTCCTCATCGACCCTGAGTGTGGTCGCGCTGGAATCGTCGGCGATCATCTCCGCGCTCATCGTGTCGGCCACGGGAACATCGTTGAAGGTGCGCATATCGGTGTAGTCGCCATTCTCATCGGAAAGCCCGACCGAGCAGGTCATAGAGCCGGAGTCGACTCCATTGATCTCGATGCTATAGGCCGGACCCTGCTTGAGCCTGAGGACCTTGACTCCATAGGGGTCGTTGGGATCCTGGGAATCCTCGAACGTGAGCGAGCCGAAGCTCGTGCGCGTGCTCAGCCCGAGCTCGCTGGAATCGAGCGCTTCTCCACCTGCTTCGACGCGAATGTCGACCGGACATGCGATGCGCACGAACATGTATTGCGTGCCGCTGATGCTGCTGGCGATGTCGCCGAAGAAGAACCTGAGATCCGAGGCATCCGAAACCTCGTAGTGGCAGCCGGTACTCGCGATCCCCTCCATCACGCGCTGCGATTCCGCGCGACTGGAAACCTTGTCGAAGAACCCTAGCGTGTAGATCGTCACGCCATCGGCCTTGATGGTGTTCGCATATTCGATGAGATCATCGCCAGTGAGCCCGGCATTCGCCTCGCCATCGCTCATCAGCACGATGATGCGCTTGTCAGATCCGCTCGCCTTGATTTGCTCGTAGGAGGTGCGCAGCGCATCCTCGATGTTGGTGTTTCCGCCGGCGTTCATGCGCCTGATAGCAGATTTGAGGGCTATCGAATCGGTCGATGATGGCAACACCATGAACGCGCTCGAGGAGTAGCTGACGAGACTGACGGAGGCATCAACGTCGAAGACCGCATCGAAGAACTCGCGGGCAGCTGTCTTGGTCTCTTGGAGCGGCTCCCCTTCCATGCTTCCAGAGATGTCGAGCGCTACGACGATGTCGCGCGACGAGGGATCATCCTTGGCTCCTTGACTGGGAATCATGAGCGTGCCCGGATCCTCACCCGCCCTGACCTTGGCATCTATGTCGTCGATCATCTTCTGAACGCAGGATGCATACGCTTCGGCACCCTTCTTGTTCGGATGGATCGAATAGGCGCTGATCGGGTTGAGGCAGTCTAAGTCCTGTTCATGGACCGTCTCTATTCCATTGATGTAGCTATCCGATGCGTAAGCCCCATGGCCGTCGAAGGCATCCTCGACCGATACGAAGTAGATGTCTATCCCCTCTGCACGGCACTCCTCTACGGCGGTCCTGATCTCGTAGTTGAACTCGGTCACCGACTCGTTGATCAGATTCGCCTCCTTGACGCTGAATACCAAGTCGACACCCTCTGGATAGAGCAGCTTGGGGTATCCTGCGACGATGATCTTCGCCTGAGGGCCGGCCTTCTCGGCGATAGCCCGGTAGCCCTTCTTCAGGTTTTCGCGCACTCCGCCGCTCTTATGGAACTCCACCCAGATGTTGTCGAGCTTGTCGACCAGCGAATTCGGCTTGAGATACTCGCCCGTTGTGGCCGCCTCCGTGATGACGGGCACGAATCCCACGTCGTTGCCGCCGAACGTAAGCGTCACGTAATCGACCGTGCCGTACTCGATGTCATCGAAGATGCCAAGTTGGGCATCGATGTCGGTCTCGACCGTGGGAAACATGACGGGCAACCCCGCCTTGTACGTGATGCGCTTTCCCTGCTTGTCCCAAAGGTTGTGAACCTCCGCACCCGAACTCGCCGCAAAGAACCAATTCTCGCCCTTGTTGTCGCGCATCGTTAGGAATCCGCCGCCATCCTGCGACTTTATCTTCAGCTGCCCACTCCAGGATTCCGTGGACCTGTGGGCAGCCCAGTCCTGGCTTTTGGCCTTGTCCTTCTTGTCCATCCCCTGATCGTAGAATTCCTCGATGCCCTCACCAGAAGAGTAGGAATCGCCGAGGGAGACAACAACCGGGTTGCCATCCTTGTCGTATGCGTAGGCCGATGGGTCCACCGCAAGCAGCATCAGCAACGCCAGAAGAGAAGCTGCCAAAGCTGCCGCAACCAAACGGCTGGCACGTGAGAGCGCCTTGGCGATCATAGCTGCCCTCCGATCCTATCGGGGGTCAGCGAGTCGAGCGTCGCAGCATCGATGCGATCGACCTTGAGGACCTTGAGCGCATCGGGATTGGGGATTGTGCGGAAGAAGCAATTCGACGCGCTATCATAGCTCATCACGCTTTCGCTCTCGGAGACTATGACCATCACGCCGCCGCTGTTCTGGCCGAGGTTATAGGCAATCGGGTTGGCCATGATCATGCCGTTGTAAAGCATGATCGTCCAAGCATCTCCATCGGGAGTGATGTAGGTGCATTCGTACGTTGGATGCTTGCTCGACGAGCTCGAGCTGATCTCATCCGCCTCGTAGTACTCGCCATCCATCGAGTACTCCGTGGTCGCCACGCAATCGCCAAAGCCGCGGCTCCTCAACTCCGAGCTTGCGGATTCCTCGGTCATGGTCGATGGCGAATCGGGGGCGTAGATGGTCTCGAGAACCTGGGAGTTCTGCTCGAAATACGCAGCGGCATCGTCGAGGCGATCGACCTTCTCGGTTGGAACGCCCGGTTGCTCGCTCGCCGGCTCTTCGGGGGCTGCGTCGGGCAGCACGAAGTGCCGCAGCGCGAAACCGCCCGCAACCGCTGAGGCCACGATGATGAGCACGAAGACCAGCGCTACGATCATCCTCTTACTCTTCATTGCCAGCCTCCTCATCGGATTGCGGCCTTGACGAAGCCGCGGAGAGCCTGCGAAGCCTGGCCCCTATCAGGCAGAAGATCGCAAGAGCCGAGCAAACGATGCTGATGGTAGACGGGAAAAGGTAGGTTTCGGCAACCAGCCTTACGATGAGCAGAAACCCGGCGAAGCTCGCCCCTCTGAAGGCGATGCAACCGCAGAGGACGATTGCACTCAGGCACAGGAGTATCCATGCGGTAACGCCGCGCGATGAAGGAGTGTCGGGGCTCTTCGCGATGAAGGGCTTGATGGCTTGCATGAGGGCGACGAGCGCGCAAAACGCTGGAACGAGCCCCGCGAGCACGAAGATCGCGGCACCGAGCACCGACATCATACCAGTGAAGAGCGAGCCGATTTCGGAGATCGCCTTCGAGAGATCGAGTGCGATGAACGCCAACCAGGAGAGCAGCGCCGCTGTTAGCAGGATCGCCGCGAATACCAGCAGCGAACCTCCTGGACTCGCTTTGGGCTCCTTGGATTTCTTGGGCTTCTTCGGCTTCTTGGCGGCAGGTGCAGATTTGATTGAGACCTCATCGGCGCTCTCGACGCTCACGATCTCGGCTATGGCGACATCGCCGGCTTCCGAATCGATCACATGATCCGCCGAGGCGGGCACGACCTGCACGTCCTCGACGCGAGCTCTGCACTCCGTGCAGAACTTCGCGCCGTCGACCAACTCGGTTCCGCAATTCGTGCAGTACACAAGCCCCTCCAGATAATGCCGTACAACAGCCCAAGTCTACAACAATTGCGAGGGTTTGGCCAAATAGGACAGGATGATGCTGCCCTCCTCCATCAAAGCTAAAGCCCCGCAAGGGCTATGCCGATGCGGGGCTCGTTTGCCAGATTTGGAAGGAATCTTAGTCGAAATCGCCTGCGCGATGCCTCTCGGCGAGGATCCTTCCGTACTTGATGTGCTCGTCCATGGCGATGTCGAAGACGTTCTGGTGCTCGAAGACGAGGCCGAACGGGTTCGACGGGAAGAAGTAGCCGTTCTTGCAATAGTCGTCGAAGGAACGACGGACCTCGGCGCGGATCTCCTCCTCGGTGATGCCAGCGACGTCGATCTTGGCACCGTCGAGTCCGCCGATCATGCAGAGCTGCGGGTGGGTTTCCTTCTGGACCTTGACGAGGTCGTTCTGCGGAAGGGCGCCCTGCCACATGTCGACGCCGATGTCCACCATGTCCTGAGCGACAGCATCGCACTTGCAGTCGGAATGATGCATGTAGTAGATGCCATAGTCATGGAAGCGGTCGGAGATCTCCTGCTGGAGCGGCTTGATGAACTCGCGCCAGATCTCGGGAGCGAGGAACATGGCCTTCTTGTTAGCCCAGTCATCGTGGTACATGACCATCTCCAGCGGCACATGCTCATGCCACTCGTCGATGCA
>JAILQZ010000050.1 GCA_024698685.1 bacterium | reverse complement strand
CTCGACCCAGACGCAGTGAGCCGCGATGACGGGCACGTCGAGAACGCCGAGGCTCTCGAAGTACTGGATGGGGGTCATCCCGTCGTGACGCTCCTTGCACTCCTCGTGCTCCGACTTGGTCTCGGAGACGTGCACGTGGATCGGCAGGCCGGCGGCCTTGGCGGCCTCGGCGACTCCAGCGCAGGTGATCGGATTCGAGGTGTACTCGGCGTGGATGCAGTAATCGATGAGGATGCGGCCCTCATCGGCGCCATGCAGCTCATCGATCAGGTCGAGGTTGAGTTGGGCGATGGGATACTCGTCGTAGGGCTTGGGCTCGAATGCCAGCAGACCCTCGCAGAGGTTGGCCTTTAGACCGCACTCGACGGTCGCCCGCGCCCTGTCGCGGGCATGATAGTACATGTCGGAGAAGCTGACGACACCGTAACGCGCCATCTCCGCGCAGGACAGGAGCGTTGCCCAGTAGTTGTCCTCCGCGGTCATCTTCGCCTCGAACGGCCAGACGAGGTCGTTTAGCCACTGCTGCAGCGGCACGTTCTCCGCATAGCCGCGCAGAAGCGTCATAGGAGCATGGGCGTGGGCGTTGTAGAGCGCTGGCATCGCAAGGCGGTCCTTGCCATCGATGACCTCGCCGTAATCGGGCGCATCGGCTGCGGCACGCGGATCCTCATCGCCGATGTATGCGATCTTCCCGTCGAGCACGCCTAGCCACTTGCCCTCCTGATAGTCGAAGTTCTCATCGAGAATCGAAATGTTCGAAAACAGCATCGCTAACCTCTCTATTGTCGTTTGCCTTGGAAGGGACGAATCCTTCCATCATTGGAATGCGGCCTCTTCCTGGATCGCCTTCTGCAGCAGGCTGCCTCCGCATGACGACCCGCTGCCCGCGGCGCACGAGTAGCATATCGGACTCGTGACTATGCGCCTGCGCTCGAGCGGCTCTACGGCGATGTCGGAGATATGCGCCGGCCCGTTGATCGGCAGCCCTAGGACGTGGTTGCACTCGCAATCATAGAGTCTACCATCCCAATCCACGTTGATCTGCGTTCTGCACATGATATGCGCAACCACCGCAGCGTTGTAGTTCTCCGAGAGGAGCTCGAGATAGTAGTCGAACTTGCGCTGCGCCTTGAGCTTCTTGGCGAAGCGCCCGAGATTGTAGTTGTTGAAAGCATAGAGGCCGTTGAAGTCGATCCCCTCGCTCTTGCGCAACTCGTAGGTGTACAGGTCGTTGAGCTCCTCCTGGTTCGGAGGCAGGAACGGTCCGTCGACGTTGTAGACGAGATCTATCTGGAGATCGTCTTCGCGACCGTATCCGCGGTCGTTGAGCCTGCGCATCACCCGCATGATCCTTTCGAAGACTCCCCCACCGCGCTGGCTATCGCAGCCTTCCTCGGTGAAGTACGGCAGGCTGCAGACGATCTTGACCCTGTTCTTCACGTAGATGTCGATGAAGCGCTCGTAACCGGGCATGTCCAAGATCGTAAGGTTGCTGCGAACGATTATCTCATCGGCTATGGGGCGTGCCTGCTCGATGAGCCACTCGAGGTTCGGGTTCATCTCGGGAGATCCGCCGGTGATGTCGAGCGTGGGGAATCCGCCGGTCTTGAAGGCCGCGATCACGCTATCCATCGTCTCGCGCGACATGAGCTCCTTGCTGGCTGGCGAGCACTCGAGGTAGCAGTGGCTGCAAGCCAGATTGCACGCGTATCCCACATTGACCTGCATCGTAGCGAGCTTGCTCGTAAGCAGAAGGTCCGGATCGTGCAGGCGTTCGGCAAAGGGGGCGATTCCCAAGCGACCGCATGCCTCTTGCAGGTGCGCAAGATCCACCTCGGATCTGCCCCTTGCAAGCGCCAGAGCCTCCTGCGCGCGCTCGTAGTCGTAGACGCCCACGTGCTCTCCGCGTGGCGAGATCTCGAAATGCCCGGCATATCTGCTCTGCGAAAGCGTGGTGGCCATGTTCCCGCTGATCGCCACAGGGCGCCCCTTTATAAGGCGCACCTCATCGGAGAGATCGAAATAGCGACGGTTTTCGGGCATCGTTCCGAGGTACGTTGCCGTCTGCCCGTAATCCTCCTCGCGATCTTCGAGATCTGCCGACTTGATCGCGCGCATGGTGTGTGAGGAGAAGCCGATGCAGCCGAGCTTGGTCGCGATGCGGAAGTCCCCGATGTGGAGCTCCTCGCTCGTGACATCGTAGAACCCACTTACCCCGCAATCGGCCAGAATGCGCCTGAAATCCTCGATGTAGAGCGCGCCGGAAAGGCACTCGCCGCGCAGGATGGGATCGTCGTAGAAGCCTTCTGGAACCCTGCGGTCGCTGAAGATGTCGGAGAAGTAGAGCTCTCCGCCGGGTTTGAGGACGCGGAATATCTCCTTGAATAGCTGGGGTTTGAACGGAGAGAGGTTGACGACGCAGTTGCTGATGACCACGTCGATGCTCTCGTCTGCGATCTGGGCCATATCCTCGATGTAGCTCTCGATGAATTCGACGTTGCTGCGCTCATAGCCGAACGCGTGCATCTGCTCTTCTTCGAAGCTGCGCGCGAAGTCGAGCTGACTTGGAGTCATATCGACACCTATGACGTGCCCAGAGGGTCCGACGAGCTTCGAGGCTATGTACACATCGCGCCCCGTGCCGCAGCCGAGGTCGAGGACGGTCATCCCCTCGAGCGCGGGCGGGATAGGCGATCCGCAGCCATAGAAATGCGCGATTATCTCGTCCGATATGCTTTCCAGCGCATCGATGACGTATTTGGGGGGCGCCGCGGTCGAACAGCAACAGGCATCGGTGCGGAGATCATCGCTGCCGGTGAGGAATTCTCCGTAATATGCCCGCACTTGCTCGCGAATGAGTTCGTCTTGCGTCGCCATGTTGCAGCAGCCCTCCTGAAAGGGTTATCGGTTGGCTATCTTCCCTCGTCCGCCATGCCGAAGCATTCGGTGAAGAAGACCTGGCAATCGAGGTCGTACTTGTCGCAGATCTCATCGAACGCGTCGTCGATCAAGCGTGCAAGCGGCCTCGACTCGCATACGGCGCGCGCATTGATGATCATACGCGCGTTCTTGTGGTCGCGAAGCATCTGCTGCGCATACTCGATATCGTAATCCACACCGATCAGCGAAGCCTTGTTGTAGTCGCCGTTGCCCGATGTCGTGAAGAGCTTGAGGTGAGGTACGTTGCGCTTTCGCTCGATGAGGCCAAGGCGGATCTCTTCGATGAGATCGTCGACCACCTGGTTGAAGTCGATCTTGGCACCAGAATTCGTCTTGAAGAAGACGCGACGGTTGTACCAAGTGAGCTTGGCCTCCGCCGCCTCGAATTCCTTGTTGTTGCGAACCGAGAAGTTCTTGAGCGCCGACTCATGCGTGGTGACGAAGTCGCAGAGCTCGGAGATACCCGTGCGCTCGAGAGCGCTGATGGTGAGAAGTGGGATGCCCGGACAAGCGGCCTTGAGGAACCTCACGTAGTTGGCGATCTCGTCGTCGGTGAGCAGGTCGCACTTGTTCAGAACGATCAGATCCGCCTCCTCAAGCTGCAGCTGCAACAGGTAGACGAGCTCTTCGGGAAGGTTTATGTCCGCGTGCTCCGGCATGATCATGCGCAGGCGCTCGGGATCGACGATGACCGTGAAGGGCGAGAGTATGAACTCATCGGCGTTGTTGTCGGCCAGGGTGTGGTAGACATGGTCGAGCGCCCCGACGCCGCAGCCGGGAATGTCCGACATCACGAAGATCGCGCCATGCTTGTCGCGCAGGCGCCTGATCTGATCGACTGTGTTGTCCATTTGATAGCAGATGCACCCCGAGGCGATCTCGGCAACGGTGCAGCCGCTCATCTGGGTGAGGTTGGTATCGACGAGCTGAGCGCCGAGGTCATTCGCAATGATGCCGACCTTGCCATAGGCCTTGTTCATATGCTCGCCGAGGGCGATCATCGTGGTGGTCTTGCCAGCTCCCAAGAAGCCGCTCACGACCATGAATCTGATCTTATCCATAATTGCGCTCTCCCTATTCCCGAAATGCGCTCCATGGGAGCACTTGCGATTCTACAGTGAAGCGCCGCTTGAAGTGGCGGCGCTTCGTCAAATGCGCTTTGCGAGCCTTGCCAGCTAGCAGCAGCTTGCTTGGATGGGCTGGTCATCCTCGTCGGCGATGCCGTCGAAGTCTGGCGCCACCTTGATGATGTGGTCGCCATGGGTGTCGCCGATATGCTTGCTTCGGTCACCCACGGTGGTGAAGACCTTCGCATATCGGCTGCCATAGCTCGTGAGCGCGGAGACGTTTCCGCATACGGTGCAGGCCTTGCCCGTCGGGAACTTGATGTCCTTGTCGAACAGGAAGTAGTCGGGATAGTCGGGCAGCGTGCCAAGATATGTGATGACCTCGCCGAAAGACTCGCATACATCCTCGCTCATCGATGAGCGCATGATGCGCGTCGTGATGGTGGCGAACGCGATATCCGGGTAATTAGCCTGCTCTTCCTCGGAAAGCATCGTCTTGTTGGTGAAGAGGTAACGCGGGTCGTTGAAGCCGAAGCGCTGTACGAGGCGGCGGAAATCGTTGATGTACATCGCTCCTCCGAGGCGCTCGGCCACGCGCTCGATGCTATCTGAGATTTCCAGCGGGATGCGACGATCGGTGTAGACGTCGGTGAAGTAGAGCTCGCCTCCCTCCTTGAGAATTCGGTGCACCTCCTTGATGTAGGCATCCTTGTTGGGCGAGAGGTTGAATGTGCAATTGCTGATGACCACGTCGACGCTCTCGTCGGCTATCATCGGAAGCTCCTCTGGAGCGGCGTTGATGAATTCGACGTTGCAATGGTCGTAGCCGAACTGCGCAATCTCCTTGTCGAGGTACTTCTGGGCGACTGCAAGGCGCTCGGCATTCGGCTCTACGCCGATGACCTTGCCGCTGGGACCTACGAGCTGCGCGGCGAGATAGGTGTCCCTGCCCGAGCCGCAGCAGAGGTCTACCACCGCGCATCCCTCGAGTAGCGGGGGAATCGGCGCGCCGAACTCGTGAAACGTGTTCTTGATCTCGCCGGAGATGTTGAACATGATGTCGCGCGCCTCATTGGGAATCGTCCCGTTGGCGTCGCGCGTGCGTGCCGTGGCCTGCGGGTCCCTGGGCATCACCTTGGCGAGCTGGGCGTAGTAGTCCATGTATGGCGTGCCCTCGGCCTTCCTGTAGTAGCTCTCGTAATCCTTTGTCAGCATTTCGAATTTCCTTTCCTGCAAGATGGTTTCACATTGGGATGAATGCGCTGATATCAGTGGGTATGCTCCTTGATGTAGTCGACATCGAGATCGACGAACGTGCCATCGCCCTTAGCGAGCTTGGTGAAGCCCGCCTCGTAGAGCATGATGCGGCAATCGGTAAGATCCATGCCTCGGCTCGCGCTCGTTTCCTCGGCCGTATCGCGAGGATTGACGCCGGTCTCCGCAGTGATCAGGTTGGTTCCGGATACATAGCAGGCCTCGCAGGGCTCGTGATGCCCGATCCAGGGAAGCTTCTCGACATCGGCATGCGCCAGAACCTGAACCGCCGCGATCTGGGCGAGTCTGTAATGGCTGATCTCGCCAGTGCCCTCGAAGGGCGTTCCCGGGACGTTGATGCGCTTCATGACGCCGGTCTGGATGGGATCGGTCTTCCTCATGAGCATAATCTGCTCGGCAATCTGCTCGGGAGTATGCTCCGGGCCGATCGGCTCGACCGCATTGAGAACGTCGAGCCCAGCGTCGATTGCATTTTGGATAGTCTGCATGCGCGCCTTGGGATCGAGATTGGTGACCTCGCCCTCGCCCAACCTGCAGATATGGTAGACGCCATCGATTCCGGCCTCCTTCATCTTGAGGAAATCCTCGAGGCTCGAGTCGCCGACGTTGGAGTAGATGTTGGTGACCGATGGGGCGGTCTCGCGGACCAGCTTGATGATGCGGCAGTACTCGTCGACATCGTAGTCGGCCATAGCCATGATCCACAGGCCGAAGAGGTCGCCGTCCTGCGTGAAGCTCTCGGTAGCGGCGACGATATCCTCATCTGACATCTTGAAGGCCGGCATCTGCGTGTATTCCTGCGCAAACGCGCAGAAGCTGCAGTTCGCGGGACATGGATGACAGCTGACGCCGATTTGGGCGAAGAGCACTGCGGCGTTCCCGGTGCGGTTGCGCATCAGGCCATCGGCAGCTCCCCTCATAGCGCAAGCTTCGGGGCTCGCAGGATCGTATGAAAGCAGCTTGACGCACTCCTCTTGCGTAGGCGCGATCCCCTGCCATGCGTTCTCGATAATCGTGTTTACGAATTCGTCGTAGTAGACCATGTGGTTTCCCTCTCGAACTTGACTGCCTTGCATATCCCAAAAGCACCATTGTTCCACAGGTGTTCAATGGGCTGAATCAATTATATGACATAGTCTAATAATTGCTAGTCACAATTTGTGCTACTTGCAGCAGCTCACGACGGAGCTCTTGCATCGAAGAACCCACAAACCCACCATCCATGGGGTAACATTAGGAAAGGAATGAAATCGAAAAGGAGGAGCCATGGCAAGGTACCGTTGCCCTTTGTGCGGTTATATCTTCGATGAGGAGAAGGAAGGCAAGACCCTGGAGGAAATGGGCGTCTGCCCGCTTTGCAAGAAGCCCTACACGGATTTCGAGCTGATGGGGGACGAGCCAGCCGAGGAGGCCAAGCCCGCTGCAACGCCAACTGCGAGCAGCGATGCATCCGATCTCTCCTACGACCCCATGTTCAGCCGCAAGGACGATCACTTCCGCTGCATGGACGAGATCCAGCAGATCGCGGTGACCGGCAAGACGATTCATGCCGCAATGGCCACCAAGCTTCCGCTCCCCTCTTGGGATGACATCCTGATGCTCGGCGCGCAGCTCGACCCCGCGCCACTCGACGACGGCGCGCCGGTCAGCACCGAGACCATCATCGGCCGCAACGCCGCAAAGCCAATGGTTCTCGCCACCCCGATATTCATCTCGCACATGTCCTACGGAGCGCTCTCGCAAGAGGCCAAGGTCGCTCTTGCGATGGGCTCGGCACGCGTGAAAACCGCGATGTGCAGCGGTGAGGGCGGCATCCTGCCAGAGGAGCGCAACGCATCTTACAAGTACATCTTCGAGTACGTGCCGAACAAGTACAGCGCATCCAACGAGAACCTCAAGGATGTCGATGCGATCGAGATCAAGATCGGCCAGGGAACCAAGCCGGGCATGGGCGGTCACCTTCCAGGCGAGAAGGTCACGCCCGAGATCGCCAAGATCCGCGGACGCGCCGTGGGCCAGGATATCCAGAGCCCCTCGAAGTTCCCGGATATCAACGAACCGGTCGATTTGCTCAACCTAGT